>JAHFFM010000041.1 GCA_023247935.1 Candidatus Omnitrophota bacterium
TGAATGTAAATCGTGACCACCGGTTTGACGTCCAATCGCGAGTACTCATTCGGGTCGAGATAGGAATCTTTGACGGTGGCCACATCTTTGACACGAATCACGGTTCCTTCCGGCATTCTTCGAACCACCATGTTTTGAATTTGGTCAATTGTCTCAAATTCACCCTGCACGCGCACAAGATAACGGTCCCGTTTTCGTTCCACCTCTCCTGACAAAAGGTTCAAATTATTCGAACCCAAAACAGACGTAACTTCATCAATGGGGATGCCATAAGCCGCCAGCCGCGTCTGGTCGGCCTCGAGCAAAATTTTCCGTTCACGCCCTCCGGCCACCTCCACGTTCGCCACCCCCGAAACCCGGCGAAAATCCTCTTTCATGGATTGATCCACGATTTTACGAATATCCTCCGTGGTTCTCTTTTCGCTTGTAACCGCGATGATGACGATAGGCACGTCACCCTGTTGAAATTGGGCGATCACCGGTTTTTCAATTTCTTTGGGCAGCTGATTTTTTATTTTTGCGAATTTTTCACGAACCTCGAGCGCCTCGAATTCCATGTTCGCGCTCGCTTCAAAACTCATAATCACGGTGGATTCGCCTTCTTTGGAGATAGATAACAGCTGTTGGAGATTGCTCACTGTAGCCACGGCTTCTTCAACAGGCTTTGTGACCAGCTGTTCCACTTCCGTGGGCGGAATCCCTCCGCGCACTTGAATGATAATGCTGATTTGGCCGAAAGAAGTATTGGGATAAAGCTCAACCGGAAGCTTAAATAGAGACACCGTGCCGAATAAAATCAAAATCAGCACGATCATGAAAACCGTCACCGGTTTTTTGATAGAGAATTCAGGTAAATTCATATTGCTTTTGTTTAAGGGTGGGGGTGAGTTGTGAGTAGTGAGGCTGGGATGAGGGTGAGTGATTTGTTTTCACTCATCCCCACCCTCGCCCCACTACTCACAACTCACCCCCAATCCTCATCCTTTTTTCTTTCGTCTGAGAATAAAATCAGCCACTTCTTCGGTTCCGATGTACAAAGCCGGGGTCGCGACAAGAGTTAAAAAGGTGGCCACCAAAATACCCCCCATAACAGCCACGGCCATGGGCGCCTGGAGCTCGGCTCCCTCTCCAATTCCCAAAGCCAGTGGGACCAATCCAATAGCTGACGAAAACGCGGTCATCAAAATAGGCCGGAGGCGGGTTTTGCCAGCTCGCACCGCCGATTCATGCAACCCAACCCCTTCACGCCTCAATTGGTTAATGTAATCAACCAAAATAATACCGTTGTTCACCACAATACCGGCAAGCAAAATAACGCCCAAGATAACCACCACGCTGATCGGCGTTTTAGAAATCCAAAGCGCCCAAGACACGCCGATCAAAGAAAGAGGCAAACAAAACATGATAAGAAACGGCTGGTACAAAGATTCAAACTGCGCGGCCATGATCATGTAAACCAAAATCACGGACAAAATAAACGCGAATTGAAGGCTGGCAAAAGATTCTTTCACCTCTTCGCTTTCACCGGCAAGCCGGATCGCGTAACGGTCAGAAACTTTCATGCTGGTAATTTCATTCTGCACCTCTTGAACGATTTCTTCGAGACCACGGCCGTAAATTTTGGCATAAACCTGCACCGTTCTTTCCTGGGAAACACGTTTGATTTCGCTGGGACCCAAACCACGCTCAAAAGTCACGAAATCGCTCAAGGGAACGTCCATATCCAGCGGAGAGCGGATAATGAGCGCGCCTAATTTTGAAAAACGGTCACGGTCAGATTCCTTAAGCTGAACACGAATCATGATTTCACGGCCCTCTTCTTTGAATTTGCTGGCCGCGATTCCCTTGATTGCCATATTGGCTGCCTGCGCAATGGAAACAACCGAAAATTTGTAGTAACTGGCTCGATCTTTATTGATATGAATTTTAGTTTCCGGGAACTGCTCGGCGATGCTGTTGGTAACGCCATAAATCCCGGAAATTTTTGAAATATGCTCCTGTACTTGAAGAGCAATGTTCTTTAATTCTTCCAATTTAGGCCCCTTAATTTCAATCACAATTGGCGCGTCGCTGTCTCCTCCCACTTTGAACGCGCTGTCATAGAGAACATAGCTGATTCTGGCCGGCTGAATTGTTTTTCTCCCTTCGGAAAGCTCAAAATGCTGGCGCACGGCCTGCACCACCTGATCCGTCGGAGTATTCGTTTCCGGGTCGAGGGTTACCACCACCTGAGCCTGATTCGAGCCAAGTCGCTCGAGGACTTCCTTGGTGCCTTCCCCTTTATTTGAACCCACGATGGCGGAGACAGACTTTACATCCGGCATTTTGGAAACAAATTTTTCGATGCGCTCTGAAATTTCGTTCGCGAATTCCACGCGCGACCCGACCGGAAGATCGATTTTAATCATGAATTGTTTCTGATCCACCTTCGGGAGAAGAATTCTATCCATCGTGGTGAACAACAACATACTTCCAGCGAAAACGAAGAAAATAATTAGAAGGAAAAACCATTTGGCCGCGATAAATGACGGCAAAAATTTTTCGTAAATTTTCTCAATCGCGGTTATGGGCATCGACGCGATCTCTAAAATTTTATGAAATATCAGAGAAAGATACCCAAAAGGCGTTGTAGGCTTGGACTCTGCCTCTCCTCCTTTACTCTCTTCGTGAATGTCGCGCTTACTCAAAGAAGATTTTTTTCCTACTTTGGCAATAAGCATCGGCAAAAGCGTAAACGCGATGACAGCTGAAATTACCTGAGTCACAACCACTACCCACGCGAGTTCTTTAAAAATCTGCCCCGCGATACCCGTCACAAACACAATAGGCAAAAATACCGACACCGTCGTTAACGTGGACGCCACCATCGGCGCCATCACCTCTTCAGAACCCACGATAGCCGCCGCTTCCATTCCTTCTTGGGGTGCCTCGCGGAATTTCCGATACACATTTTCGATAACAACGACGGCGTTATCCAACAACATACCGACGCCCAGCGCCACGCCGCCCAATGAAATCACGTTGAGTGAGATATGCATGAAATACATCAGCGTGTACGTCGCCAAAACCGTTACCGGCGTAATCGTGACGACTAACGCTGAATTTTTAAAATCCCTCAAAAAGATAAGCAGAACCAAAAATGCGAGAAAACCACCCTGCAAAGCAGCGTCTTTCACGCCGTCCAAGGCGTCGCGAATGAATTTTGATTGATCGTAAACAACGTCGACCTGGATATCTTTGGGAAGCTGTTTTTGAAGCTCGGCGATTTTCTTTTTGATGTTGTTTGAAACTTGAATGGTGTTCGCCTGCGCCTGTTTCTGCACAGAAATCGTAACGTTCTCAAGAAGATTAAACCGCGAGTAACTGGTCCTGTCTTTAACGGTTCGGGTGACATCCGCAACGTCTTTCAAATAAACCAGACGGTTAGAGGGTTGATTCATTAATTTTTGCTGTTCCATGGGGTCGTCGGATTCCTCAGCCAAATGCGCTTTGATAGGAATTTGCCCCACCTCATCCACGTGCTTGAATTCACCTAACGTACGCACCAGGTATTCATAAAAACTTTCCTTGATGGTTCCGCCCGGATAATTCAAATTCGCGGCCGCAATCGCATTCCACACGTCTACAATGGAAACCCCCGCCCGCCGCAGTTTAATCTGGTCCACATCCACCAAAATCTGTTCTTCCGCGCCGCCTGAAATAGACGCCGAGGCCACGCCCTGCACTTTTTCAATTTCGTCCTTAAACCATTTCCTGGATAATTCCCTGAGCTGAACCGGCGTTCTCTCGGCGCTGGAAATAGAAAGGGACATGACAGGAAGCTCAAAAGGATTGAATTTCACCACTACAGGTTCCTGCGAATCGCGCGGGAGGCGCTCTTTAATCAAATCGATTTTTTCACGCACGGACAAAGAAGCGAAATCCATGTTCTGATTCCAGCTGAACTCCACAACCACGAGAGAAAGACCTTCTTTGGAAGTAGAAGTGACTTTGCGCAAGCCCGCGATACCGCCCACAGCCTCTTCAATAGGTTTCGTGATAAGAGTTTCGATTTCTTCAGGCGCCGCGTTTTCATAGGGCGTCACGATGGAAAGTTGAGGATAAGAAATCGGCGGAAAGAGCTCCTGAGAAAGAAGCTTAAGAGAGATCACTCCGAAAAGAAAGACCCCGATGTAAGCCATCAGGGTCGTAACCGGACGACGAATGGATACTTGAGGAAGGCTCATGGATATAAAAATCAGCGAAAAGCGAAGAGTGAATAGCGAAAAACCGTGGTGTCGCTTCGCGACATTTTATTATAGGCCACGAAGTGGCTCCATAGCTATTCGCTCTTCGTTATTCGCTTTTCGCTGCACTTTAAAATATTCCCTCTTGCGTTTCCGTAATTTCCACTTTTTGCTTGTCTTGCAGTTCTTGTTCAATATCCACGACCGCGAGCTCACCTTCTTCAACCCCTTCTTTGACCTCAATGCTGTCAGGAGTCGCGTAAGCGACTTCAATTGCGCGCATTTCAACGGTTCCGAAAGAAGTTTTATTTCCCGGTTCCGCGGCAGGAATGGCCGGTTTCTTTACGGACTCATCTTTTTCGGACGCCCCCTCTTCCGGAGCGGCGGCGGCAGGAGCTTCCGCCTCCTCGGGATGAACGACATAAACATAATATTTGTCTTCTTTTTTCTTAAACGCGGAACTGGGGATGACAAGCGCATCTTCTTTCTCATAAACCAGCACAGCCACGCGCCCGAACATACCGGGTTTAATTTTTTCGTCGGGATTGGCGATTTTAGCGCGAACTTTCATGGTACGTGAACGGTTTTCCACCATGGGCGAAATGGAATCCACCTGCCCTTTAAAAAGCTCGTCCGGATAAGAATCGAGGGACACTTCAACGTTTTGTCCTTCTTTAATCTTGGCCAATTCCTTTTCAATAATTCCAAATTCCGCGAAAACGTCTTTATAATCCACAAAAGTCGCGATCTTGTCCTGCGGCGTTACATTCGCTCCCTTTTCGAAACTAATGGAACCAATGTAGCCGTCGTTGTAAGCCACCAGATTGGTTTTATCCAGTTCCGTTTTGGCGGATTGATATTCCAATTGCGCCTGTTTTAATTTCGATTCCACAATAGAGCCGAGCTCAAAAAGTTTTTTTGCTTTTTCATATTCAATTTTTGAATACTCCAGCTTCAAAAGCGCTTCCTTCTGGTCCAAACTGGCGATGATGTCGCCCTGCGTTATTTTTTCTCCCTCGCGAAAATTAACGTACTCAATGGTGCCCTGCACCAAAAATTTAAGTTCATACTCCCTGAAACCTTTCATCGTGCCCAGAGCGGGAACCGTATCCCGGAAATTCACTTTTGCCACTTTGTATACTTTCACGGATGGCGGCGGCTGTTCAGCCGGGGCTTCCGGCATCGCTTTTTTGGTTTTTTTCAAAACAGGCATTCCGCCAACGCAGGTGACATGATTGGAAATCATGGAATAGCCAAAAATAAGCGTCAACACAACCGCGACGCCCTGAAATACGGCGCGCTTGTTGAATTTTACCGGCGCCTTGGGTTTAGCCGGTTTATTTGGATCCGGCGTCGGAAGTTTTAACTTCGGTAAACTGGGTAATTTCATATTTTTCCTTAGCAGCTATTCGTTGATTTTCAAAATAATAAGGGTCGCCTATCAGCAAGCCCATGGATGATAACGCCGTGTTATAATCCGCCACCGCCTGCACAAAAGAATATTTGTCCTGCACCTTTGAAATCAAAAGATCCACGTAACTTGAAGGCCCGGCTTCCTGCACGCCTATCATGTACTGTAAAATGGCCAACTGTTTGTCCTGGTATTTTAATTTTGCGGCCGCCGAATCAATCTGAATCAAATACCGCTGCAAAGAATAAAATTCATCACGAAGTTTGAGGGTGATGTCGTTTTTGGCGGCGTTGTATTCACTTTCGGCCTGCAAAAGCGCGTATTGCGCCTGTTTTTCATCGGTGATATCACTGAATTTATCCCACAAATTAAACGCCAAATGATGCCGCCAATCCTCGGAGCCGGTGAGCGAAAGCACGGTGGGTCCATACACATGCTTTGTTTGCTCGTACTCGACGGAATTGGCGCCCAAAGGCATGCTTCCATGCACGCCCAAAAACCATTCTTTTTCGGTATCAATAGACGCCTTTTCCTCCTGAAAAGCCTGCGTGTCATGAAACGCTTCACCCAGCATCCCGTAAGAACCGCGTAATTCAAAATGCGGTTTCTTTTTGGATTCGTAAATATCCATACCGAATTTCGAAGCCTCAATTCCAAATTCTTTGACGCGGAGATCCGCGTTATTTTCAATGGCCAAATTTAAAAGCTGCTCAAAAGTAGAAGTGACTTTGACATAATCCATTTTCAAATCCACAGGAATATTTTCTTCAACATCCAAATCCATGACTTGTTTCAAACTCACGTTCGCGGACAAAACATCATTCTTAGCGGCTTCCGATTGAAAAATTACCTGGGCATTCTGCGCCTCGATATTCAAATAATCCACTTCTGAAATAAGACCTGATTCTTTCTGTTTTTTTACGCTCTGAAAAAGCTCCGTAATGCTGGCAAGCAATTCCGATTGATACTGAGCGTTGTATTCGGCTTTTACCGCGCCGTAATAAGCGATGCGCGTTTGGTGAATAATGTCATCTTTGGCTTTTTTGTACTCGGCTTTGGATACACGAACATTTTCCTCGGATTGTTTGACGCCATTCATTAATTCACCGGCCGTATAAATTGGCTGGGTAAAATTCAGCTTCTGACTATCCCCTCTATAAAAACGGTTTCCGGTGCCGCCCGGCAATTTTCCGCCATTCACGTCCAGCGCCGCTTGAATGGTCGGCATTAACGCGCGCTTGGTTTCCGTCAACTTCGCGGCGGCCACTTCCACGCTTTTTTTCGCGGCCTGGAGCCTCATGTTATTCGCGACGGCTATTTCCACAGCTTCTTCAATGGTGACCTTATTGTCGGAAAGCGCATTGTGATAAATTTTCTCTTTGCCCTCGCGGTCAGAGGGTTGAAATGAGGAGCTGTAAGTGCCGTCTACTTTTTGGTATTTATTTTTATCCGGAAAAACAAAATTCAGATTGTTCCAATTCCAGGATTTTTTAGGCTCTTCTTGGACTTTGATCAGAACAGGCGCGGGTTTTTCCTGTTTCACGGCTGCGGGTGTTTGGACAGGAACAACGGGGATGACCGGGGCCGATTGTTTGACCTCTTTAAGTGTATTGGAAATAGCGCTGCTTGATTCTTGGGTTTCAAGCGCTAAACGGGCATTTTCCATTTTCCCGACAATTGCCTGATGTTTTTCCTTAGCAAGCACCACGTCCTGCTGCAAAGAACTCAACGTATCTTCGGCAAACGTCAGCCCAATGCTATTAAAAAGAATACAATAAGACAGCGATACGATAAGACGCAAAAAATCTCCCGACTTTATCCGCTTTAGCCACAATTTATCAATTTTATCTAATTTTAATAAAATCAATCCCTTAAGTCAACCAATTCTCCACATAAAACGCGAGAAATTTCCCTCCATTGAGACACGCAACAGCAACAAGAGGAACGGGTGGCGCCCAATGCATTTCTTTTTATTGTCCAAAAAGGACAGCACAACGAAAAGGGTGGTTTATGATTTTTCTCTCAATTAATGACAGTGGGTGACGCGGAGGCGGGGCGCCCCAAAAAACGTAGCTGAACGGAGTTACGCGAGGTTCGCCACAAAGCGTCAGCGAATCCGTCCCAAGACGCTTTGTGGACAAATCCGCCAGCGTCTTGTGGCGGACTTTTTTGGGGCTGCCGCAGCGGCAGGACCCGCTGGCGTTAATTGAGAGAAAAATTTCAACAGGCCCCGCTTGTGCCGTGCTGCCGCGCCCATGAATGAATCCCTAGTGTCTAGGGTGGGAACCTCGCAAGCCCCTTTAGGCAAATCACGCCGTAAGGCGAGACAGCACACCGGGAAAAGTCAGCCCCCATTTATATGAGTATCGGATTCGCATGTCAGCGCTCATGATCCACGAGCACCGCAGGGTTGAGCTATTATATCACGCCGTTTTTTGAGTGGAAGAGGGCTATTTCTGCCGGTCTTCGAAAGAAGCGACTAGAGATTCGAGGTAAGCTTCAAAATTAGATTTTAAATTTTTCATGTCGGCCGTATTGGCGCGAAGCGCGGCCTGATATTTTTCAACGGATCTTAAATTGTCGGTTTGCCTGTTTTCAATGTCGCTATTGGCGTGCTCAAGCTCCGCGATTCTGGCAGTGGCTCGCTTGAACTCTGCGTCCTTGATACCCAGCGCCTTATCGCTATCCGTATAATTTTTCTGCAGTGACTGATATTGTGACTGAGCTTTCTGCAATTCATCTTCCGTGGATTTCAATCGTTCTTTATCAGCCGTGTACATTTGCAATTGAGATTTATACGTTTCGATTTGAGAAACCGAATCCTGCTTTTCAGAACGCTCAGCCTGAAGCTGAGCCGCTAATTCTTGATTCTTCGCGGATAATGCTTGAACCTGCTGGGACATTTGTTGAGCTTCCTCACGGATATGCCGCGATTCGGACGAAACATTCGCGTTGTCCGCAGCCAGCTTGTCATTTTTGTCCTGCAAATCTTTCACTATCGGTGAAAAATAATTCCGGGTGCTGGCCAATTCTTTTTCAACCACTTTCATTTTTTCAATTTGCGCCTTAAGAGAATCATTTTCATATTGGAGTGCTTTTGCCTGGCGCATAAACACTTCGGAGTTGTGGTCCACGGCGCTCCCTGAATAAGCGATGCTTTCTTTTAGATCTCCCTTCAGGTGATTGTTTTCATCGGTGAGTGCTTCCACTTGTTTTTGCAAAGCCAGCGAATTATCTAGTTTCGCGGGAGCAGCGGGACGTTCGTTTTTAGCTTCGGACTGCGCTCGTTCCATTCGACTCAAAGCTTTTTCTTTTTCCTGTAGCGCTTTTTCTTTATCGGCTTTGGTATCGCTCAAATCTTTTTTGAGTTGTTGAAACTGAGTTTGAAGCGCTGATAATTGCATTTGAAGCTCACGGTTCACACCGTTACCCGCTCCTGACGAGGGGCTTCTTTTCTGAAGCTCGCTTTGAAGCTTTTCATTTTCAATCTGTAAATTTTTGATTTGCGCAACCTGAGCCGCGTTCGGAAGAGGTGCGCTTTCAATACCCCCAAACTGGGCGGCCGGAACGGCACTTCCTGAAGCTTTCAAACGTTCAAGTTCTTGATAAGCCTGGTCTCTTTCTTTGGTGAGGGATTTGACATGCTCTTTCCAGATTTCGAGCAATTCACGGTTACGTTCCGCTTCTTGCGATATTTTTTCAAAATCCGAGTCGGCGGGCTCGGCATTTCCATTCGCTTGTTGTCCGATCGTCAATCCGAGGAATAAAATAAAAAAAACGGCGCTTGCCAAAAATCTTCTCATTCTCGCCTACACCTCCTTAAAAAACCGGATTAATTTGAAGGGCGCCTGTATTTAAAAACTAAAAACGTAACCACGCTAAAAAAAAGTAAATTCATCACTCCAAAAGCCTTGAACGTGGGGTCTTGCGAACGCAAAGCTTGAGGCGTCATCAAAACAATGCAAACCCAAACTCCCAAAGCCCATGACAAACTAAAATCCGATGAACTTTTCCTTTGGATCAATTTGATGATAAGCGGAATGTTAAATAAAGGCAATGAAACCGCCGAAATCAAGCCTATTTTTTCAATCCACGCGTCCATTCTACCTTGGGTTTCCGTCAATTACAACACTCGTTTGGGTCATCGGAATTCGACTTTATACAAATTTTTAAGGCTGTCTCCGATTTTCATCTGAATACCCTGAATCTCTTCATCCGTAAAGGTTCCATCATGTTTTTGGTACCACAGGGAAAAAGCGATACTTCGTTTGCCTTGAGGAATATTCTTTCCTATGAACTGGTCAAAAAGAGCAACTTGATGAAGGTGAGGCTTTCCCGCCTCCATCATGGATTTCTCTAACTCTTTTATTGAAAATCGGTTATCAATCACAAACGCGATGTCCCGGCGCACCGAGGGATATTTCTGCACCGGCTTAACTTTCAAGGTGCCGGGTTTCTTCTCAAACAAGCGATCAAGAACCACCTCCGCGTAAAACACCTCATGAGGAATATCCCAACGTTTCAAAACAGCGGATGAAACCTGGCCGATGGATCCGATTCCATGCCCGTTTGCTAAAACTTCCGCGCCAAAATCAAACCAGGCTTCTGAAGCATCTTTCCATTCGAAAGAATCCAGCTGCAAATAATCAAAAATATTTTCTATGGCGCCTTTCAGATCATAAAAAGTGCTGGTATTTTTTCTAGCCCAATTTTCTTCCATAGAGCCATAAAAAGCCAGCGACAACACGGTTGCTTCTACGCCTTTGTAATATCTGTTTCCTATTTCAAAAAATTTTAACGAGGACGCTTTCCGATACGCGTTGAATAAAACCGCGTCCAGCATGCCGCTAAGCAGGCTCGGACGAAAATAACCCTGTTCCGCGCTGGTGGTGTTTACGACGCGATGGCAATTTGAGATTTCAAATCCGGAGTCCGTCAGTTTTTTTCCGGACAAAAGACTGTAAGACATAATCTCATCAAAACCCATCGAAGAAAGATAGCGTTTCAAACGAAAAAGACCCATCGCCTTTTTGTCCCGTAAATCTTCAAAGGTGTAGCGGCTCGGCGGCAAGCGATGCTCCACCTTATCAAAGCCTTCGATGCGAAGAATTTCTTCCATGAGGTCGATTTCTTTGGAAACATCGCGTCTGGCTGGCGTGGGTTTCACCTGAAGTCTGTCCTTACCCACGCGTTTCACCGCAAAAGACAGATTGGTCAAAATTTGAGCGGCGCGCGCGATCGGAACCTTCAGACCGAGCACTTTTTCCATTCTTTCCATGCGGAGAGAAATCATCGGTGCCGTCTTTTTTGAAAAATAATTTTTAACCATAAGTCCACTCTCATCCCTGCCGCCCGCCGATCGAATCAAAAGCTCCGATGCGCGCGCGGAAGCCTTGGAAACATTCTCCGGATTCACCCCGCGTTCAAAACGATAACTGGACTCTGTCGTGATTTTATATTTTTTGGCGGCCTGACGAACCATACCGGGATCAAAATATGCGGATTCGAGTAAAATATTTTTCGTGCCGCCGGTAACCTCAGTCAATTTTCCACCCATAACCCCGGCAATCGCGATCACCCGTTCAGCGTCGGCAATCACAAGCGTTTTTCCATCCAAAACATATTCGATTCCATCAATCCCCAAAAATTTCTCGTTCTCTCTGGAGATTCGCACCACAATTTTTCCACCGCGGATTTTATCCAAATCAAACGCGTGCATAGGCTGGCCGCATTCGTAGAGAACAAAATTAGTGACGTCCACGATATTGGAAATGGCGCGCGTGCCAGCCTTCGCCAATAAATCCTGCACTTCTTGAGTAGAAGGGGCCGCTTGAAGACCGCGAAGAATTCTGGCCGTATAGCAAGGGCAGCCATTTTTATGTTCCACCGCGATTTCGATGCCCGTTTTATTTTTTCCGGTAAGCGCTTTTTCTTTTTTTTGATAACCGGCAGGAATTTTTACTTTCACGCCGCTGAATGCGGAAACCTCATACGCAAGACCCAAAATACTCAGACAATCCGGCCGATTTGAAGTCACTTCGACATCGATAACCGCATCGCCGGAAACTTCCTTGACGGATTCCACCTTGCTGCCGGAAAGCGTCAGTTTTTCCGCCAATTGGTCCGGGGAAAGTTTGATATCGATGTACTTCTTCAACCAATTTATGGGTAACTTCATAATATAACCAAGTGAAAAGCGAAAAACGAAAAGCGAAGAACTCTGGTGTCGCTGCGCCGCATTTTAGAATTGCCTCAAAAATCTCACGTCGTTTTCAAAAAAATGACGAATGTCTTCGACGCCGTACTTCAACATAGCCAAACGCTCAACCCCCATCCCGAAAGCGAAACCCGTGTATTTTTCGGAATCAATTTTAACCGCTTTCAAAACATTGGGATGAACCATGCCCGCGCCTAAAATCTCAAGCCAGTCATTTCTTTTTTCCGACCAGATATCGATGTCCGCGCTGGGCTCGGTAAAAGGGAAAAAATGCGGGCAAAACCGGACTCTTGTTTTGGGTCCGAAAAATTCCCTGGCAAACGCGAAAAGAACGCCTTTTAAATCCGCGAAACTCACCCCTTCATCCACCATCAGCCCTTCTATTTGATGAAACATAAAGGAATGCGTAGCGTCGGTGGCGTCCGGACGGAACACTTTTCCCGGGGCAATGATTTTAAGAGGCGGTTTTACTTTTTCCATCACGCGTATTTGAACCGTGGATGTCTGACTTCTAAGCAGTTTTCCATTATCCAGATAAAATGTGTCAAAACTATCTCTTGCGGGATGATTCAAAGGAATATTTAAAGCTTCAAAATTATAATGTTCGGTTTCCACTTCGGGACCGTCCACCAGAGAAAATCCCAACCGCTCAAAAATATCAACTACTTCCATCGTCACTTGAGTCAGGGGATGCAAATTTCCGGACGATGAAAAAGTGCCGGGCATGGTAATGTCCGTTTTAATACCGGAAGATGTTGAAGGGACTTTACTTAAGGACTCTTCTTTGCTCTCAAAAAGAGCTTCCAGCGTTTTTTTGACGCGGTTCATTTCCTGACCCGCGAACTTTTTTTCTTCAGGGGTTAATTCGGATATTCGGGAAGAAACCGAGACAAACAAGCCTTTTCGTCCAAGATACTTAATCTTGAGATCGGCCAGTTTTTCAAATTCGCTTAAAGCTGAAATCTCTTGCCGAGCTTCAGTTTCGAGTTGCTTTAATGCCTGGATCATATTTTTAAATAAGGGTGTGGATGAGTTGTGAGTGGTGGGGCTGGGATGAGGGTGGGTGAGGCTTTTTCACTCATCCCCACCCCCGACTCACTACCCACAACTCATCCCAATCCTAAATTCACTATCCCTTTGCAATCTTAACCAGCTCAGTGAATGCTTTTTTGTCATTCACGGCGAGATCCGCCATGATTTTACGATCCAACTTCACTTTGGCCTTCGCCAAACCGCCGATCAAACGGCTG
>JAHFFM010000194.1 GCA_023247935.1 Candidatus Omnitrophota bacterium
TAAGCGTTGAAATAATTTTTGTTCGCGTTTGTGCCCAGTTGCAATTCGAATGGATGCACCGCCAATTCGGGATGCCCGTCAAATAACCGATGCAAAAAACCGCCGCCGCTTTCTTGAAGCGCTGACACCAAAAAAAGACTTAAATGACTTTGCCCCGTTTTTAATTTCATCAATCTTCTAAACCCCTTGGTTCGGGTATAAGAATGCTCGATGATTTTGATACCACCGAATCGTCTCAGTCAAGCCGGTCTTTAGACTTCGCTTCGGTGACCAGTTAAATTC
Source organism: Candidatus Omnitrophota bacterium (assembly GCA_023247935.1). Lineage (GTDB taxonomy): Bacteria > Omnitrophota > Gorgyraeia > 2-02-FULL-51-18 > 2-02-FULL-51-18 > JAHFFM01. Next base: position 283 of record JAHFFM010000194.1, read on the forward strand.
TCGCTTCACTTTTTGGTTGTTGCAGACCCAAACATTCGTATCCCAAATTCGATTGGGCATGCTTCCCCATCGTAAATCAAATGGCGTGTTCGTGATTTGCATCATGCACGACACCACGCTTTTTAAAGTGGACTGCTTTCCGGTTCCAATATTAAAAATTCCCCCCGATTTTAGACGCCGTTTAAGGGCGAGAACGCAAAGATCGACAACATCATCGATGTGGATAAAGTCTCGGGCGACGCCGGCAGAAACCAGCGAAGGAGATTTTTTTTCAAAGCTACAGCGAATAAGTGTTGGAATCAACCGCGTAGGCTCTTCGTAAGGGCCGTAAACGGAATAAAAGCGGAAAGTGAGAACGGAAGCGCGATAGGCCTTTGCGACATATTCACAATACAACGTTGATGCGAGTTTGCTCCAGGCGTAGTGACCGTTTGGTTTCGGCAATGTTTCTTCGGTGCATGGGAAATTTTGGAAGCCATATTCCGACGAACTACCGCTATTGATGAAAATTCGGAAGCCGGATTTGAGACATGCGCTGAGCAAATAAAATGTGCCCAAAATATTGGTGCGCACGATTGGTTTCGGGTCGGTTTGGCTCGGGTAATTTCCATAAGAAGCGCAATGGATGATGTATTTGGGTTTCACTCTTTGAATCAGCGATTCAACATTTCTTTCATGGGTCAAGTCGCACTCGTGCAAAACCACTTTGCTGAGGATGGATTTGATTCTCCACGGATACCGGAATTTCCTAACCACAAGGTGAGGCCTTAATCCAAGTTTTGTCAATCGATGAGAAATGTTTGCACCAATGAACCCAGCGGCTCCGGTAATGAGCATAGGCCCATCGAGTTTCATCACGCTGCCCCAATGGGAAGCCCGTGCGCCATTTTAAGATCCAAACGCGTAGTCAAAGACAGAACTTTCTATGAAGGGTGGCCTTGGAAGACAAGATTTGGGGGCTACTTCCCGTCATTTATGGATGGCGGCAGTTCGCGTGGACTGGAGGAATACAAATTGCGTCTACCTAGAAGGGATCGAATTGAGCTCAAATTGGTCTCTTGGCGACTTATGTAGTGTTCAGTGGCAAATTTATTACAGTATAATTGCATCCAATTGTCAATGATTTTCAGGTCTCATCCCGCACCCGCGTCTTTTACGCCGTTCCAAGACTCGGAACTCTGCGCCCTAACGAGTTAAAAATAAGTGGATTCTTAGCAACAGCTTATAGTACATTGAGCCATTGTATATGAGTCAAAGAACGAAGCCCCCTTTTTTGCACCTGACTTGTGTTTTCCTTTTCGCTTTCACATTTATCGTTTTTTGTTTTGTGGGCCTCCCCTGCGATTTTAATGCCGACCATGTGACGATCAATGTTCGCGGCGCGCAGTCCTTAAGTTATTCCGATTTGATCAGGCTTACACTTAACCCGTTAACGCCCGCCTGGTTTTATCCGCCCTCCGGCCTTATGGAATACTTGAGGCCGCTGGAGTTTTTATGGATGAAAGTCTATTTTGACGCATTCCAATCATCGTTAATCCCGTTTCATCTCACGGCGGCAGTCGGTTGCGGTTTATTGGCCGTTATTTTTTTTTTGATGATTTTTTACGGAACAAACAGCGCTTTATTCGGGTGGCTCGCCGTGCTTTTATATATCAGTTTTCCCAGCAATTTTTTTCTGTTAACGTCAACTTTTTCCGTCGGTTTTGAATATTATGTATCGGTTTTTTCAATAGCAGCCCTATGGCTATTCGGCCGGTTGACATTTGGGACTTTAAAATCGGCTTTAGGATTTTCATTGAATACCCTCTCTTGGATCGCTACCGTTTGGCTTAGCATCAAATTGAAATCCAGTGAAAAAATCCTTCCTCTTGTTTTTCTCGCGTTCCTGCTTTGGCGTTTAAAATTCATCCGGTCACGAATCGGCTCATTTCGACTGGGTATTTTGGTTGCTTGTATTGGCCTAATGGTGCTGATGGTGATTCCGACCCGATCCTTTGAACAATGGGTTCGCCAATTCAGTCCTCAAACGGATTTCTCTTCCGTCAAATCACGGATGCAAAAAGACAATCAGCCGATGACCCAAAAAGACAAAATGACCTTCTCCTTTCATTGGAAAAACTTGCTTGCCAGGACTTTTCTTGTGCCGGGCGGTGAATTTCCATTTTCGACGGTCTATCGTAAAGCAATTCCGCGGTCGTTTAGCGAAAACTATGGGTTTTTTCTCTCCTGGTTTTTTTGGATCAGTTTGCTCTTGACTCCCTTTGTGTTGGCACACGCTAAAGAGCCGGATCCAAGCGATCCGTTACCGATTTCCCAACATTATTTTTGGTTGACCTTGATCTGGTTTGGCGCAACCATTGCTGGATTTGCCAATGGTCTTTCGGTGGAAGATACGCGCTTTTTAAACGTTGCTTATGTCCCCTCCGTCCTGCTTTTTTTTGCGGCGATGGGGATTCTTGAGAGAAATTTTTTCCCCCTTGCCAAACAACGCCTTTTTTTTCGCCTATTTCTTACGTCCGCCGTGCTCTACACTTCCCTCACCAATTTCCCCCTTTTTTCTAAATTGCTCGTTCATTTCGGCGGCATGCAAGATACGGTGGTGCGCGCCGAGCGAGATGTATTTGAGTCCTTTTATGGAAAAAAACCGGCAGGGCCTTGGACCTTGTATGAGAAGCACCATGAACTAGAGACTCGTGCCGTTGTGGTTGATTGGTACGACCTCCAGGAGAATTGGTTTGATCAAGCGCTTGAGAAGCTTAAACGTGAAAATAAAATTTATTTTTACACCCGCACACCGGACGGCGTACGGCTTAAGAAATTTCAAGAGGCAGGTTATGCTCCCATCCTATGGAAGCGTTATGATTTTTTTGACGCAAAGCCGCTTGCTTTTAAATTTTTCAAAGCCAACTCACAAATCAAACAGCTGCTGGGAAAACGGGCAAAAAGGCAGGAGGTTTTAATTTATCAAATCCAAGCTTCCCTTCCTGGTCATGAACCGTTCAAGCCCACTCTTTAAGCGGCTCGCCTCCCCCCTTGTCTTGGCTTCGAGCAGCTTGGATCAAATTAAATTTTAAGTTTTAGCGGTCAGCTCGAACAAATAAAAATCTTTATCATCTCCGGATAGGATGGGATAATTTTGTTTGAGGTGGGCCAGTAATTTCGGAAATGCCTGAAGTTCTTTTTTGACGGGCGCAATCAGGTACCTCGCTCCTTGTCTGCGTAAATATTCTAGCCAAACTACGGGATCTTTCATCGCCGTTTCAAGTTGCTCGATCTCTGCCGTATTCAGTTTCTTCAAGCGGGCGTTCTTAAGGTAGGGGTCGAGCGGCCTTCCGATATCATTAAGATCCATATTCCAGGAGGCCCGGTCCGCATAATAAAGCAAGGCCGTCGGATGCCGGCTCGCCACAATGAGGACATCTTGTGGCCGGGTCTTTAAGTGAATGGCCTCAGCAACCCTCAAGGCATCTCGCTCCTCCGGTGAATATTTAAAAATCGGATGAAAGAAATAGCGGCTTGAAATCAAAAAGTAGAGGCCCAAAAAAAACGAGACCACAGATTTCGATTTTAGGGAAGGAAACATTTCA
>JAHFFM010000195.1 GCA_023247935.1 Candidatus Omnitrophota bacterium
TCCAGTCTTGTTCATGCGTTTTCCTTCATCCACCATCAGTCCGTCCGTGACCACATCCTGAAAGGCATAGGCCATATAAGAGATCGAAATCATGGTAAGTAAAAATAAAACGCTGAAAGTGTGAGCCATGGCAAGGCCAAACCATCCTAAGAAGGCAAAGGCAGAAGTCAGGATGAGATAGGGTTTTCTTTTTAGGCCTCCAAGAGGAAAAGAATCGGAGATAAATCCCCAAAGAGGTTTGACCACCCAGGCAAGCAAAGTTAAAGCCTGAAAGTAGGACATTTGGGTAGCGCTTAACTTGATTTGATCTTTCAAAATAAAGTTAAGCGAAAGATTGGGAAAGGCGGCAAGACCATTCAGTGAGAAAAAATAAACTGCCGCAAAAACAAAGGAAAGACGGACAAATTTTTTGTCCATGGGTATTCGGATGTTCCGAATACTTATTTTTCTTCCTCGTCTTTGGGTTCCTCTTCTTGAGGATTTTGAGTCGTTGCGGTATTTGTATCTTTAAGGGATGTATTTTCGCCGGCGACAGGTTTTAGATCATCAGCTTCTTCTTCATCGGCCAGATCTTCATCATCATCAGCGGTATCATCATCAGCATATTCATCTTCATCCGTTCCAACAGTTTCATCAAAATGTTCATCAGAAAGAGCTGTGGCCGAAGCAGTGGTGGCTGCTGGGGCTTTATCTTTGGCTTGTTCTTCAGCATGTAGCGGAGCCACGCGAAAAAGAGTTAAAATTGAAAAAAAGACAGCAACAATCATCACTTGAAAGCTTTTCATGAAAAACTCCTTTTTACAGTTGAATTAGGATTAAGACGCTTAAGTATCTATTTTATTCATTATTTCCCTTAAACTCAATGGCTAATCTATTGAAAAAACAATTTTTCCGAAGAGGAGCCTTCCGTCTAAAAATGGTCGGGGCGAAAGGATTTGAACCTTCGACCCCTTGCACCCCAAGCAAGTGCGCTAGCCAGGCTGCGCTACGCCCCGAACCAAAAAATTATCAAGGGTAAAATGAGGCCAAAGTTTAGCAAATTATTCTGTGATTGTCACTCCTGATTAATGAACTTGTACAGCCAAAATAGAAATGTCCTATTTTAACCAAAGTAAGAATGTCCGGTTGAGTTAGTTGGGAATTAAGGCTCTTTTACTTTGTTTCCAAGGATGCGACTTGGGAATGTTCCTGCGCATACTGATCCAGGAAGGCCGCTTTGGTTTAGAGACGCTCTGAAATCTGATTCGAGGCTCAATCTCTTTGAATCGAAGCTCTCTGCCTTCATGAGTCAACCGAAGGGTTCCATTCAACCTTTCTTCCACAGTCACAGTCTTAGCTTGCAGCGAATCTTCAATCTGATACCACTTCCTACGATATGAAATCGTAAAGTCATTTCGAATCATCCGCTTCTCCTTGATCGAAAAGATACTTTTTATATTCACTTCGTTTGTCATCCTCCGATGCAAGTCTGCCTTGCTTGCTGCGGGAATTTCAAAGCGCCTGTTATATTTCGGTAAATACCTTTCTAAAACTTTGTTGGCTTCTTCCAGCGTCTTTGCTCCGGCCAATCTTAATTCTCGTACCAGCCGATGCTGAAACGTTCGAAACTGTCTTTCAATCCTTCCCTTCGCCTGCGGTGAGTGCGCATAAATCACTCTTATTGCCAACTCTTCACACGCCCGACCAAACTGACTTAACGCTTGCCTCCGCCCAGCAAGCTCATCTTCTAGCTCTACCTTCTGAGTCGATTTATAAGTCGCATGCTTATCTAAATACACACTCTGAGGAACGCCGTATTTATTGACATACCGTTTCAAACTATCCAGGGCTGGAATCGTCCCCTCATACTCATAAAATCTTCCAAACACTTTCCCGGTCGCATCATCCTTATAGCCCATCAGCACTAACCACGGTCCCCGTCCTTCCAGCCAATCGTGATGGCTCCCATCCATCTGCACCATCTGGCCAAAACTCAACTTCCTCTCTCGCCACTGACGGTGCTTACGTTTCTTTCTTCCTTCATACCCAATTCCAGCCTCCATTAGCCACAATCTTAACGTCTCATCACTGAGCTTGATTCCATCCAGCTCCTCAAGTTTCTCACTGCCCAGCGTAGGACCAAAATCCCAATACTTTTTCTCGTATAACTCTAAAACTTTCCTTTTGACTCCCTCCGCAATCCTCCGGTTCGATTCCTTTCCTCTCAGGCCATGCAAAATTCCTCGCTCGCCTTCTTCTTCTACTCGCTCCACAATCCTTCGAATCTGTCTCTCGCTTAAATCCAAAACCTCCGCGGCTTCCACTTGTTTCAGTTTTCCCTCGATCACTTCCTGAATCACATGCAGCCGCTTTAAATCCTTTTGACTCATTTCGATCTTGCCCTTTCTGTCCATTTTCTCGCCTCCTTTCAGAAGCTCTGTTATGGACGTAAAAACAGGACATTTCTACTTTGCTCAAACAGGACATTATCATTTTGGGATTACAGTACGGAGTACGGAGCGTAAACCAATGACTTATTTAAATTTAAAGACTCCGGTCTCCGTACTGCGTGCTTAAAAAATAAAAGCGCAGGACGTTTCCATCCTGCGCTTTTATGATTTACATCTTAATTACCGGGTTCTAAGAACTCGCAGAATATACAGGAAACCCAGCACCATAAAAATCGGCATAAAGGAGCTGAGCGACGTTGCATAATGGAGTCCAATTGTTACCCCGATAAAAAGTCCACCGAGCAATTGATCATCGAGCTTCATCGCAATGCACCCCCTTTTCAGGAAAAATTTTAAGGCTAGCACTCAACATCCGGTCGAGTGCCGACAACTTAGGCTTAACGGTGAATCAGCCGCAGAACCATGACCACCGTAATGATCATCAGAATGGGCAAATAGCTCACGAGCGCTGCGTGATATTGAAGACCGACTAAAAGCCCAATGAAAATACCTGACACTAATTTCGGATCTGAGTTCAGCATATTGATCCCTCCCTTTTATGACACTTTGGGTACCTGTTCCGTAGGTGCCGGGTTCGTCCAATATTTGGTGAACCCGGCACCTACGGAACAGGTACTGAATACTGAATAAAAAAATAACGCAAACCGCACACGAGCTTCAAAACTCCCTCACGTCTGAAGCTAACTGAAAATAATGACATTTCTTTCGTATATATAAGGCTTCAGCGCTTGGGTCGTTTTCCACTCAAGGCGATTTGCGTTCTATAAAAGAGCAATAGTTCTCTTTGTCCCTAATTCCCTGGACATTTAAACCCTAGCATGTGGGGCCTATAATATCAAATGTTATGGGACGATATAGATTGTAATCTATTGTGTCTAAATGAGTTAAGATTTTAACTTTTTGATGATTCTGGCGAGTCTTTGATCTGGTTTTCGAGGGCATCCACTTCTTTTTGAAGAAAGCGAATCCGGTTCTTTAAGGCCTTTAAAGGATCGGGCAAATCACCATGATCCAGAGTAGGTTTGGTCACGCGAAACCCATCTTTTCGAACAATTTCAGCAGGAACCCCGACAACCGTGCAATTATCCGGCACTGGACGAACCACCACGGATCCTGCACCAACCTTCACATGATTTCCCAGTTTAATATTGCCCAATATTTTTGCGCCGGCACCCACCACCACATGATCTCCCAAAGTCGGATGACGTTTGCCGCGCTGGGTTCCTGTTCCGCCAAGCGTAACGCCTTGGTAAAGCGTGACATCTTTTCCGATAATCGAGGTTTCACCAATCACGACACCCATGCCGTGATCAATGAAAAATCCAGGACCGATCTCGGCGCCGGGATGAATTTCAATCCCTGTAAAAAATCGAGCAAGCTGAGAAAACATGCGCGGAATAAAAGGAATCTTCAAGCG
>JAHFFM010000196.1 GCA_023247935.1 Candidatus Omnitrophota bacterium
CAAATCCTCAAAATCAAATCCTTGAGCGCCCGCAAAATTACCGGACTGCGCTCCTCCGTACTTTCTCATTTGATCGTACTGCGCGCGGCGTTTTTCATCGCTCAGAACGTAATAGGCTTCCGAGATTTCCTTGAATTTAGACTCGGCTTCTTTGTTGCCGGGATTTTTATCAGGATGATATTTGACCGCGAGTTTGCGGTAAATTTTTTTGATTTCTTCGGCCGAAGCGTTTTCCGCCACGCCTAAGATTTGGTAATAGTCCTTTTTCTGTGCCATAACGGGCTCCAATGATTAAAGGGGAATTTTACCGTAATAGCCGCCCGACAGCAAGGCTTTGCATAAGCGCGTACTGGATTAGTTTGATCCAAGCTTGTCATCCTCGAATGTCCGCCAAAATGAAGGACGGATCGGCCGTCATTGTGGCCGACTTTAATCGAGGATCCAATTCTTTAAAGCTGGATTCCTGCTCGATCTGAGCTCGGCAGGAATGACAATCAATCGAAATGACCCATTCCCATAAGCGGCTGTTCGATTGTTTTAGGAAAAAAATACGGAAGCTTTTAAGCACTCTTGCGGTGTGAAGATTTTTGGGAGGCCAGCATAATGGCCGAATCAATCATATCGATTAAATCGTTCATCTTAAAAGGTTTTTTGAGGATTCCGGCGGGCTCCATCGCCCCGACCTCTTCTTCATTAAACACGGCTCCCGAGCAAATCACGACTTCTGAATTAAATTTCTGGCTATTAATCCAGGGAAGCAGCACGTCCCCTTTCATTCCAGGCATGTTGATATCGAGAAGAATGCATTGTGGATTATTCATGCGGATGACATGAATGGCTTCGACGGCTTTCCCGCAGGTCGCGACTTCATATCCGGCATCGAGCAAAATCGAGGAAATCTCCTCAAGAAAGGTCAAGTCATCGTCAATAATCAAAACCCTACCCTTTTTCATATTACAAAAAGAGTAACACAGTATAGAAAGAGAGAATGGAAAGGATAAAAATAATATATAACTTAATGATATTAAACGATTTACAACGATAGAAATGTGGGTTTTAAGGGTAAATATTCACAGGAAAGACCCAAAAAGCGAACAGGACTTATCATGAAATCCCGAGTCTGCGGCAGACAGGGGATGTAAGGGAAACGCTTGGGTTTACTCTATTCGGTTATCGATATTTTCATTCATAGTATTCATTAAGAGCGTCTAACAAAACTGTCATTCTGAGGAGCGGAGCGACGAAGAATCTAGGTTTTAAATCCAGATCCTTCGCCGTAGCTTTGCTCGGCTCAGGATGACAAGGTTTTTGTTAGATGATATGTTAAAGCGTTAGTTAGCGTGATAGAGTTTTGAAAAAAAGGAGACTCTAAAATGCTGCTGACGATTCGACCTTCAGAATTCGATATTTTCATAGGTGTTGATGTGGACAGCAAAAGTTATGCAACAAGTTATTGTGATCATGAGCAACAAGGACGGTCTTTAAAAATGCCCGCCGATCCTTTGAATCTGCACACGTATTTTAAGAAACGTTTTCCGGACAAACGGCTTGTCTTTGCCTACGAAGCTGGCCCCACGGGCTATGATCTTCACGATCATCTTGTCAGGCAAGGTGAAAGTTGTATCATGGTTCATCCGGCGGGAGTGCCCACCGCCGCCAACAATCGTGTGAAAACCAATCGTCTCGATAGCCTCAAACTTGCCCAGGAAGCTAAAAGCGGAAAACTCAAGGGTATTCGTGTCCCCTCGGAGGCTTACCGCGAGCTTCGTCATTTGGTCAATCTCCGTCAGCAATATGCCACGGATTTAAAACAGGCCAAACAACGCATCAAAGCCTTTCTTTTATTCGAGCACATTCGGTTACCGGATTGGACCGGTGAAAAGGCCTGGACCAGCCGGTGGCGTTTTGCTCTCAAACAAATCGCCTTAAAACCTACGCATCGTTTCAAAATGGATCTTCTGCTCAAAGATCTCGATGACGCGCGGGATCGAATCCTTTTGGTGCTTCGCCAGATGCGTCAATTTTCTGCAAGCCAAGAGGCGATTGCTAAAAACTTAACTTACCTCCAATCCCTGCCGGGATTTGGTTTTATCGTTTCCACTTACTTGCTCGCTCGCAGTGGTGATCCGGCTTACTTAAAAAATGTCCGGGAGCTTGGAGCTTTCTCAGGCATTGTGCCCCGCGAATACTCCACCGGAGACACTATTCAAAAAGGTTCCATCACCCACATGGGCGACAGCAACTTACGCCGCTTATTAGTTGAAGCCGCCTGGGCCGCCATCCGAAAAGATAAGGAGCTGGCTCAATTCTATTCTCGAATTCGTTCCAAGCGCGGGCAAGCCGGCGCCAATATTGCGATTGTTGCCGTGGCCCGTAAACTCACTTGCCGGGCCTACCGGGTTTTGAAAGATCAACGCCCTTATGTGATTCATTAATACCGTTCTTTTTTTAAGGAATAGGAACTTGCGTGCTCGGGACGCCTCGATTAGAGCCAGTGAAGTCACTCGTTGACCTCACGTCGGTTAGATAGAGACCCGAGCATGTTTTAAACGAAACATCAATCAGTGAGACTGCCTTTCGGAGCAGTGCCACGAATAACAGTGAGTTCAAGTCCTTTCAAAGAACAAAAAAGAAAAGGTTCTAAAACAATAAAATCACGCTTGAGTGCTTGACGCTTTACATAACAGGTGCTCTAAGTACGATATACGAAAGACTTTTCTTTCTCCAAATCAAACCTGATGTATTCCTCATCCACCGCCCTTTTGTCCTTTGCATTCGCCACCCAGAATTCCGGAAAAGCATAAACCACACTTTGAATATTGGAACCCGGCGCAAGTTCGCGCGCAATCTCCATGGCCGCCTGTGGCGTGATATGCCCGTAATTTTTTTGTATCAGCGTACCCTGTTTTTTATACCGGATTTCATAAGCGCTTCCTGCCGGCATTTCAAGGCCGGGTTTACCCGGATTGCCTTTTGAAGCCAGTTGAATATCCCGAATTCCGGGATCAAGCGCCGGATCTGCACGGAAAACGGCATTTTTAATGGGAATTGCGTAGGGGGCCGAGGATTCTCCGGCGTCGTTATCATAAAAAATCGCGAGTTTTGAATGTGTGGCCTCGACCGCGGCCGCTTTATTTTCCAGAGCGCTTGCGATAACGTAATTATAACCGCGCGTCAGCGTGTTTTTTTGGAGAGCGGACAACGCGCTATCCAGCGATGCGGAGTCCTGAAGGATATGTTTCAATAAAAAAGGCATGGGCAATCCGTCCATGGATTCGTCTTTGGATTCCGCTCCGATTTCTCCCACGGAAATTCCCGCGTCATTGATTCCGGAAAGAACGCCCGTTAATCCATAATATCCGATATTGACGTAAGTCCTGCGGCCCGTTGTTGAAAAGATTTTGACCGCGGCATGCCGGTGAATTCCGATTTCCCGGTTCCAGTCCAGATTGCGAAGCGCGATCATTTTTCCGTTTTGCGTTGCGGCGCCCCAGTAAGCGCCGCTGGTGCACCACGACGGATAAACTTCCGGCAGTGCGTGGATGCGCCGGATTTTTTCGAATGGAACTTCCGCTCCGTCTGCAAGTCCGCGCATCTGCAGATAATCCTCATAAGAAATATATTCCTCCATTTTTTTCCACGCGTGGTCCAGGACCGCATGGATGACCGGTTTGTTGATCAGGGGGACCGGTATCTTGGAATCCAGATAAGAGAAAATATCGTCCACACCCTGACGGATCTCCTTTTTGAGCAGGCGCCCTTCCTCAAAGCCCAGGTGATAAGCGCCGCCACGCACCCTTAATAAAGGAAGGCCGTTTTGATAATTCAGAGTTCCGTCAGGCTCGGCAGCCTTCTTTTCATCT
>JAHFFM010000197.1 GCA_023247935.1 Candidatus Omnitrophota bacterium
TGGCAGGCTTGGGTTAAGCCTGATTTTTTGTGATGATAACGGCTCCAGGCTTCCATCCCCTCCAGCACTTTGTTGCTGTGTTTGATCGCGATGCAAGGACCTTCTTCGATAATCTCAAGCTCATTATTGGTCACAATCGCGCCGATCTCAAGCACAGTGCAGGTTTTGGGATCAAGGCCCGTCATTTCCAAATCCAGCCAAACAAGATTATTCGATTTTTGATGCGTGTGTTTCATTAACTCTGAGAAGCGATTTTATCGTTTAAGGTTTTGGCGAGCTGCATAAGTTCCATAGGCACAGCAATCACCACGGTGTTCGAAGCCGTAGGCCCCAAACCATCTATGGTTTGAAGCGTTCTCAGCTGCATTGCGCCTACACTTGTGGCCATGGTTTTTGCCGCTTCGGCCAAATTCATGGCCGCGAGCTTATCCCCTTCGGCCTTGGTAATCGTCGCGCGTTTTTCGCGTTCGGCGGAGGCTTGGCGGGACATCATTTTTTTTAAATCTTCAGGCACATCCACATCCTGGATTTTAATGGCGCCCACTTCCAAACCCCAAACCGCGGCTTCTTTGGCTACAATTTTTTCAATTTCCTCGCCGATCTTTTGTCTCTCCGCGAGAAGATCATCAAAACTCATACCGCCCACCACATCGCGAAGCGCGGCCTGCGCGTATTGGGAAATCGCGTACTTATAATCCTGCACTTCAAGAATTGCCTTACCGGAATTAGCGACACGGAAATAAACCACGCCATTAATGGTCACAGGCACATTGTCTTTGGTGATCACCTGCTGCCTGGGAATGTCGCGGGTCAACACACGCATGTCCACGTTGCGGGTCCATTCAATAAAAGGGGTGATGATGTTTAAGCCGGGGTTCAGCGTGCGAGTAAAACGCCCTAGAGTAAATACAAGCGCCGTCTCATACTGTTGAACAATACGAACCGAAAGGACGATCAGAAAAATAATAAACGGAGCTAAAAAGATCGGCATAAGTCCCTCCACGGTTGATTGAAGAATGGGCTATAATAACAAACCCGTGGTTAAGCGTCTAGCTTATGATCGAAGCTTAATAATTAAAGCGACGCAGCCGGGGGCGACGAGTGAGGAAGAAAAATAAGAAAACGCGTGCCTTTTCCCATGTCGCTTTCCACGGAAATCTGCCCGCCGTGTTTTTGAATAATTTCATACACCAGAGAAAGCCCCAAGCCCGTCCCCTTACCCGCTTCCTTGGTCGTGAAAAAAGGTTCGAAAATACGGGATCTGATTTCTTCCGGAATGCCCGTTCCCGTGTCCTGGATTTCGATTTCAACCCCTTCTTGACCGCCGGACTTTTTTTGACGGGTTTTGACCGTCAGCGTTCCGCCCCGAGGCATGGCATCCATTGCGTTGGAGCATAAATTCACAATCACCTGCTGAAGTTGATTCGCATTGGCTAAAATTTTAGGAAGTTCAGGCGCAAAACCTTTTTCAAGAGAAACATCGCGAACTTTTGACTGGGCCCGAATAAGCGAAAGCGAGCTGTCAATCATGGAATGGACATCCATGCTTTCTTTTTCAATTTTACCTATCCTGGAAAACGTCAAAAGATCCTGGACCAGTTGTTTGCATCGCATTGCTTCACGCTCAATGGACTTTAAAGGCAGCTCCATATTGTCCCCGGATGGGATTCGTTTTACCACGGATTGAGCAAATCCCAGGATAACTCCCAAAGGATTGTTAATCTCATGAGCCACTCCTCCTGCCAATTGCCCAATGGCCGCCATTTTTTCGGACTGCCTCACCGCAGCCTCCAACTGCTTGCGCTCCCTGATTTGGCGCTCAAGATCTTCGTTGGCTTTTGCCAACTCCGCTGTTCGCTCGCGAACTTTTTTCTCTAATTCTTCATGAGATCGATACAATTTTTCTGCCATGCCGTCAAAAGCCTTCCCCAAAGTTCCAATTTCATCTTCCATTGTAAAGCGAACCCTGGCTGCGTAATCTCCTTTTGCGAACTGACCGGACACTTCTATGATCCGATTTACCCGTCGAGTCAGGAAAAAATGAAAAAAAAGCGCCAGCAGCATCGCCAACATTCCCAAAACAAGAGAATAACGCATAGCCTGAATCCGGATATGCTGACCGGACTCACTTTTTACACGGCTCAAATCATACACAGCCAAAAGCTTGCCTTTTGCGGACGGTCGCAAACTGTAATCCGTGGCAGCCATAAGAATAGGATATAGCGCTACCACTTTATTGCCATCGAGGGATAACCGCACCGGGCTCTGAATATTTGGAATATCCTCTATGACTGGCGCCACCGACGACCCAAGCTTCGGCAAGACAGAAGAAAAAGCCTGTCCTTCAAAAGCGGGTTCCGTCGAATAAAGCACTTTTCCATTTTCGTCCGTCAGAAGCGATAGTTCAAGGTTACGACCAAGTCCGGCAGCCCCGATTTCTATCTGCGCTTGGCTCCACTCATTGGATTGAATTAATCTTTCCAGGGTGCCTTGCAAACGGCTTGTCTGCGCCGCGGCATCCGAAAGAGCGTTGGCATTGATTTCATTATTTGCGCGCGCAGTGCTGGAAATCCAATAATGGATTCCCAAAACCACCGAAAAAATAATCAGAATGAGCGGAACGCCGAAACGCAGGGAAATTTTCATAGTTCAGGCTCGAGCGGTTTAGCCATTTTTGAAAAAATCGCTTTTAAGAATTGTTTCCACATCTACGTCTTTGGAAAGCAGTTTATTATCCAGCATCAGCTTTTTTAATTTTTCGCCGGTAACTGTCAGTGGGGCTGGATTTCCCGAAAATAAATTCCGGTTTTCCTCTCTGGAAGGCAATTTGATACCTTCAAAGGAAGCGAGTGCTTCCTGTGGGGTGATTTTAAGGCGTTGAGACATTTTTTGAGAGGCGTCTTCGGGTTTTTGGCGCAGATAATCCACAGCCTTAAACCACGCATCCAAAAACCGGGAGATTTGAATCTTATTTTGTTTCACGTAGTCCGCGCGAAAAACCAGAACGTCCACCACTTCCCCGGGAATTTGCGAGCTGTCAAAAAGGACATTTGCTCCCATGGCTGTTAATTTTGTTTTTGCTGGCTCATAAGTGACAACACCGTCCACTTGGTTTTTCTTAAAAGCTTCTTCATGTTGAGCCACCTCCAAAGTCACGGGCTGGATATCGGAGAAAGTCATTCCGTTTAGTTCGAGCGCCCGCGACAGCACATAAGCGCCCAGTGCCGTGCTTTCAAGACCTATTTTCTTACCCTTTAATTCTTGCAGTGTTTTAAATTCAGGCTTACCCAGCACCACGTCCGCGCCTTCTGAAAAATCAACCACAAGCAGAACTCGAACATCCACGCCGCTTTCAGCCAAAAGCAAGGCTTCGTCCAAGGTTAAGCCCGCGGCATCCAAAGCGCCGTTTTGAAAAGCTCGGAGGGCTTCGGAATTGGAAGGCAAAGAAATCACTTTGACGGAATCCTCCTTAAAAAATCCAAGATCCTTCGCCAGATAAAAAGGCTGATAGCCAGCCCATACCCCTAACCCCAAACGCATGGAGGAATCAGCGGTTTGAGCTGTTTGAGAAAAAAACCCCAAAAAGATCGTCATGAATACGGTCGCAAGAAATCTTTTTTTAACCCAAACATCGCAATAGGCGCGAGAACAAAAATGCAAAAGCTTGGCGTAGATAAAGCTTAAGAAAGGCACAGGCGCATCTTTAGGTGTGTCGAGCTTTTCTTTAGCTTTGGATATGCCAAGATGTCGCATCGACTTCCACGTCCTATTCCAATGTTTGGGTTTAAGCATGATGTTATAGTCCTTTTTGTGATTGGAACAGATTTTTTTAAACAATAACAACCAATTTTAATT
>JAHFFM010000198.1 GCA_023247935.1 Candidatus Omnitrophota bacterium
GCGAGTGAGTTTGATTAAAGGGAGGCTATTAGATTTTGCCTGCCAGCCTTTCAAGAACCGGAATTGGCAGCGATTATCGAAGAGGCTGTTGAAATATTATGAAGAGATCCTGACTTTCCTGGACGTGCCGGGATTGCCCCAGGACAACAATCACGCTGAAAGAATGATTCGACCGAATGTCATCTTTCGTAAAATCTCATTCCAGAATATGTCCCGAAAAGGGGCTGAGGCTCATGAGGTATTGATGTCATTACTGCAAACCTTGCGTCTTCAGGATAAGAATCCCATCGAGTTTTTCAAGACCGCCTACCTGCGTCACCGCCAGGAAAATCCGGTCCCGCTCCTAGTACCGGCTGACACTTAATTTTAGTGGTTGATTCTTTATGCCGATCTTTCCTTTATCACTATTCAACTGGAGGATCGGTATGAACAAAAAATATAACGTTCGACTGACTGGCGAAGAACGCAGTGAGCTTGAAAATTTGGTAAAAACAGGAACGACACAGGCGTATCGGATAAAGCACGCTAATATTTTGCTGGCTGTCGATGCCGATGGACCTGCATGGACAGACGAGCAGACGCGTGCGGCATACCGATGCCATCTCAACACGGTTATCAACGTGCGCCAGCGTTTTGTCGAGCAAGGTATGGAAGTCGCCCTTGAACGCAAGAAACGCAATGAGCCGCCCTGCAAACCCATTTTGGATGGAGACAAAGAAGCACGTCTGATTGCAGTTGCCTGCAGCAGGCCGCCGGAAGGCCGTGCGAGATGGAGCTTGCAATTACTTGCCGACAAATTGGTCGCTTTGAAGGTAGTGGCGTCCATTTCAGACCAAACGGTACGTCGGGCTCTAAAAAAAATGAGCTTAAGCCTCATTTGAGAAAGTGCTGGGTCATTCCTCCAGAGCAGGATGCGGAGTTTGTCGCAAACATGGAGGATGTCCTTGAGGTGTACAAACGCCCTTACGATCCGGCCCGTCCGGTCGTGTGTATGGATGAACAACCGACGCAGTTGATCAAAGAAACACGCGAAAAAATTCCAGCAGTGCCGGGCCGCGTTGCACGAGAGGATTATGTTTATGAACGAAATGGAGTGGCGGTGAATTTCATGTTTACCGAACCTTTGGGAGGATGGCGCAAGGTCAATGTCCGTGAACGTAAAACAGCGGTCGATTGGGCGCATGAAATCAAAGAACTCCTGGACAGAGATTATCCCAGTGCCAAGAAAGTGATTCTGGTTTGCGACAATCTGAACACGCATAAGACCGCATCCTTTTACGAAGCTTTTGAACCGCAAGAGGCCCGTCGTTTAATCCAGCGTTTGGAAATTCATCACACGCCCAAACACGGCAGTTGGCTCGACATCGCCGAAATCGAGCTGAGTGTTTTCACCCGGCAATGTCTTGATCGACGGATACCCGACGTTGATACGTTACGCACCGAGGCTAAAGCCTGGTATCGTGATCGCAATGCCAAACAAAAATCCGTGGACTGGCAATTTACCACTGACAAAGCTCGCATTAAATTAAAACGTCTTTACCCACAAATTAAAATGTCATGAGGTACTAGAGTCAGGCCCCAGTTGATATTTTGAGTAAGCGCTAAAATAGGCAATCCATACAGCTTGGAGAACAATCGATACAGCTTTCCGGCATTAGCTATACGGATTAAATACAAAAGCTTGAGTTTGGCACTTTTCCTAAAGAATCCCTTCTCCCCCTTGGGGAGAAGGTTAGGATGAGGGGGAATTGTTACCCTCACCCTTCCCTCTCCCCAGAGGGGAGAGGGAAAATATGCCAAACTCAAGTACAAAAGGTAAGTTACATGGACATCATTGCAAAACTCGAAAAATACAGACTCGAAAACAAAATCCCTCAGCAGGAAGTTGCTATTAAGCTGGGCGTGGCTTTCTCAACTGTGAATCGCTGGCTCAACCGCAAAGCCAAGCCAAATAAAATTCAGAGTTATCATATCGAAAAACTAATAAAGAGAAAGTCGTAAATGCCAAAAGAAAAAGTAGTTAAAGAAGAACCATTAGAAAAACAGCTTTGGAAAGCTGCGGATAAATTGCGTAAAAACATTGATGCGGCTGAGTATAAGCACATTGTGTTGGGTTTGATCTTCCTCAAATATATTTCGGATTCATTTGAAGAGCTTTTTAATAAAATCAAAGCCGGGAAAGGCGACTATAGAAACGCTGACCCTGAAGATAAAGATCGACCTTATTAAACTGCCCCAAAGGGCTCTCATCTTTAGAATGGCTCCTTTCTGTAGTTGCCTTTTGACAGAATGAGAATCATCAGGTAATACTTATATGTAGTACAATGGATTTTAGCTTTATAGGCTTCCGGGGGATGAATGCAAAAAAGACATACCGAAACAATCATTGGATTAATGGTAGCGATGCTGTTTGTTCTGCCCTTTTCCGCTCTTGCCGTCGAAAGGGATACCCCTTCTTTTCCGGAGAATTCTGAGGCCGCCAGCCTCGACGCTCCTCCCACAGGGGATCCTGTTTTAAGCGCTCCGCGAAGAAATCCCAATCCCATGGGGATTGCCCGCGTCCATGGCGGTGTGCGGCCGTTTAGACAGCGCGGAGGCGAGGAACATGTCGCCTCCGGGGTTTCCAACGGCGCACGGGAAAGTTTTAGAAACAAAGCCAACCGGCGCCGTGACGGCTTGGTAAGCCGATATGAACAGAATCAAGCCAACAAAGACCCCGAAGACGGAAGTTTGGCCGACAAAGCCATCCATTCCCAAGCGCTCACTTCCAAGGGAGACTCGACCGGAAAACCCGCGTGGATGGACAACAATCCTTTGAAACCCGCCACGGATTCCGATTCAGGACCTGCGACAAACACCCTTTCAGCGCCGGAAATTGTCCCGGGCGCCCGCACTCAGCCAATCACCTCGGCCACGGGAAACAACCCTTCCTCAAATCCCGGCCAATAAAGCCGTCCGTTTTTTTAATCCTCCGTTGAATAACCCATTGACGCGTCTCGTCTTATAAGATAGTTTCGCCCTATGCAAGACTCTGATCGCGAATTGGTTCATGAAGCCAAGAAGGGAAATCAAACGGCTTTTGGAAAGCTGGTAAACCATTATTATCAGATGGTTTATGCCATTGCTTACGGGGTCCTCAACCATTCGGAAGCGGCGCGCGACACGGCGCAGGAAGTTTTTTTGAAGGTTTTCCGGGAAATATCGGATTTCGAGCAGAAATCAAAGTTCAAAACCTGGTTGTACCGTATCGCCGTCAATACCGCCATTGATGAATCCCGTAAAAGACGTCCTGTGGAATCCTTGGACCGGCCGCGTGAGAACGACCCTGAAAAACCGGCCGTTACTCCGAGAGACTATTCTCCGGGGCCGCGCGATCTTGCGTATCAAGCGGAATTGCGCGAAGTATTGAAGCGGGCGCTGGAAGAACTTTCACCCGAGCATCGGGCCGTCATGGTGCTTCGCGAGTTTCAGGATTTGAGCTATGATGAAATCGCGGAGATGCTTCAAATCGAGATAGGGACCGTCATGTCGCGTCTTTTTTATGCGCGCAAAAAGCTGGCTGAAATTTTAAGCCCGAAAATGGGGGAAGCAAAAAAACGATGATCGAAGGAACGGAAGAAATCCGGGAGATTTACCGGAATTATCTGACGGAAGAATTGGCCCGGCCCGAAGTTTTTCAGGCCCGGAAGAAATTGGCCGATTCTTTTTCCGTAAAGCCTGCCCTGATTTTTGAGCCTGCGGCTTGCGCCGCCATGTGTCTTCTGGCCGCCGCTTTCTCCTTTTTCTATCAAATTCAGCCCCTGCCGCGCGCGGTGGTTCGTCCCGAGACCCGGCCCGTCATGTTGAG
>JAHFFM010000199.1 GCA_023247935.1 Candidatus Omnitrophota bacterium
GGTATTTATGAGGGACTGCATGACTTTAAAAATCATAAACGCGCCGTGGTGTTTGCCATGATTCTTTCCGTGGTCGGCCAAAGCGTCAGCATCTTTGCTTTGTATTGGATGGCCATTGCACTTGGCTCCAAAGCCTCACCGCTTTATTTTTTTCTGCTGGTTCCGGTTGTCCATTTGGTGAGCATGCTGCCGTCTTTGAACGGGTTGGGTATTCGCGAAGGCGCCTATATTTATTTTTTAACCCCTTACACGGGCAAAGAATGCGCCGCGGCGCTAGGAATCCTTTGGCTTGGACTTTTAATTTTGTTGAGTGTGGTCGGGGGAGTGATATATCTTATTCGGCATGATTATCACATTCGTTTCAAAGACTTAGGGGCAAAAACATGAAAAATCGCTTAGATAATCTATTTCCTTCCTTTAAAAAAGCTGGCATCGACGCTTTATTGGTCAGCTCCTGGCCAAATGTGACTTATTTAAGCGGGTTCAAGGCAACTGAATCGTGGATCGTGGTTTCGCCAAGAGGAAAGGCTTTTATTACAGATTCGCGGTACCTTGAACAGGCCGAGACTGAAGCAAAGGGATTTAAAATTTATCTACGCGATAAAAAAAGCGTTACCGAAATTGTTTCAGACCTTGTGAAAGAATGGAAAGTTAAGAAATTGGGTTTTGAAGCGCCGATTGTAACTTATTCTTTTTATTCGGCTTTGGCCAAGCGGGTGGGACAGGAAAACCTGGTTGCCACGGGCGGTTTGGTGGAAGATCTTCGTGAAGTCAAAGACAAGGAAGAAATTCGGCTGATTAAGCGCTCGGCGGATATCGCGGTAAAGGGTTTTCATTATATTAAGCAAATTGCCAGACCTGGGATGAAAGAGCGCGATCTTCAAGGGCGCCTTGAGCATTACACCAAGTCCCTGGGTTCTGAGAAGCCGGCTTTTGATATTATTATCGCTGCTGGCGCACGTTCTTCCATGCCTCATTGCCAAAGCAATCAAACCCGGGTTAAAAACAACAATATGGTTTTAGTGGACATGGGAGTTGTCTATGAAGGGTATCACTCGGATTTGACCCGACCCATTTTTTTGGGTAAAATGACGCCCCTCCATAAGGAAATTTTCAATATTGTCTGGGAAGCGCAGCGCGCCGGTATTAAGGTGGCCAAACCAGGCGCAACCTGCGCGGATGTGGACCAGGCTTGTCGTAAGATTATCGACAGCCATGGCTATGGAGATAAATTTGGCCATGGGACGGGTCATGGTGTGGGTCTTGAGATTCACGAAGCGCCTGGGGTTTCCGGGCGAAGCAGCACCGTTCTCAAACCTGGAATGGTGATCACGGTTGAGCCGGGCATTTATTTGCCCGGCAAATTCGGAGTGCGCATCGAAGACATGGTTTTAATCACCGAAAAAGGAAATGAGGTATTGACTCGTGATCTCGACAAGTGATTTTAGAAACGGCATCGTCATTCGCTTTGAGCATGGAATGTATGAAATCATTGATTTTCAATTAGTCCGAATGCAGCAACGCCAGGCCATTGTCCGCACCAAACTCAAAAATATCAAAACAGGCAACGTATTAGAACAGCCATTTCGCTCGGGTGACCGCTTTGAAGAAATTTATGTGGAAGACCGCCCAATCCAATACCTCTATAATGATGGTGACAGGTACCATTTTATGGACAATGAAACCTATCATGAAGTGACGGTATCCAAGGCTATTGTTGGCCCCCAACTTGCGTATTTGAAAGAAAATATGGAAGTGCAAGGGCGATACCTGAATGATGAATTGCTTTTAATTCAGCTTCCATCGTCCGTGATTCTGGAAGTAACCGAAACCGAGCCGGGTGTTCGGGGGGATACCGCCAAAAGCGGAACCAAGCCCGCTAAGGTTGAAACGGGTGCCACAATCAAAGTGCCTCTTTTTGTGAATACCGGAGATAAAATCCGCGTGGACACACGAAGCGGTGATTATTTGGAAAGGGCTTAGCATGAATCTGAAAGAAATCAAAGAGATGATTCAGTTGATGAATGAAAACGGCCTTTCGGAATTTGAAATGGAGAAGGATGGTTTGAAAATTCGTCTCCGGAAAGGCGGTTCCGGCATGATTGAATCGCATGTTATTTCTTCCGAACCGGCTATTCGCCATTCCGCCCCCGCCCCCAGGGCCCATGAAGCGCCTGCCCGCGAAACCGTTGCGGCCAATAAACAAACCATTAAATCTCCAATGGTGGGAACCTATTATTTTGCTCCCGCTCCTGACGCGGCGCCCTTTATCCAGGTGGGAAATCAAGTGGAGCCAGGCCAAGTCATTTGTATTATTGAAGCCATGAAACTCATGAACGAAATCAAATGCGAGGTACGTGGGAAAATCGCGGAGATTTTGGTTCACAATGGAGATCCCGTTGAATTTGGCCAACCGCTTTTTGTGATTGAGTAGAAAGCGCCCTCTCTAAATGTTTTCTAAGATTTTAGTCGCAAATCGTGGCGAAATTGCATTACGCATCATTCGCGCTTGCCGGGAAATGGGTGTTCGTACCGTCGCGATTTATTCACAGGCCGACGCGGATTCGCCGCATGTTTATCTTGCGGATGAAGCAGTTTGTATCGGCCCGGCTCCCGTCGGCCAAAGCTATCTGAATATTCCGGCTATTATCAGCGCCGCTGAAATTACGGATGTGGACGCAATTCATCCGGGTTATGGTTTTCTTTCCGAGAACGCACATTTTGCGGAAATTTGCGAATCCTGCCATATCAAATTTATTGGGCCAAGACCTGATGCGATCCGCTCTATGGGCGATAAAATGGCCGCCAAAGAAACCGTGCGAAAAGTGGGCGTGCCAACGATTCCGGGGACGACGCAGGCCGTTAAAGATAAGGATGAAGCGCTCAAAATAGCCAAAAAAATCAAGTACCCGGTGATTATCAAGGCCGCCGCGGGTGGCGGCGGGCGCGGCATGCGCGTTTGCCATAACGAGGTGAGGCTTGTCAGCGCTTTGATGACAGCCCAGCATGAAGCGGAGAAAGCCTTTGGAAACTCCGCGGTTTATATTGAAAAATATCTGGAGAAGTCCAGGCACATCGAATTTCAAATTCTGGCGGACAGCCACGGAAACACCGTCCATCTTTATGAGAGAGATTGCTCGATTCAAAGAAGGCATCAAAAACTTCTGGAAGAAGCGCCTTCGCCGTCGGTTGACTGGAAGCTTCGAAAAAAAATGGGCGATATGGCTGTGAAAGCGGCTAAAGCCGTGAATTACACCAACGCGGGGACTATTGAGTTTCTCCTGGATGAAGACGGGCATTTTTATTTTATTGAAATGAATACACGCGTTCAGGTCGAACATGGTATCACGGAATTGATTACCGGCATTGACATTGTGAAAGAACAAATTCGAATCGCGGCCGGTGAAAAGTTATCCATCCGCAAGCAGGATAAAGTCCCCTTTCGAGGGCATGCCATTGAATGCCGGATCAACGCCGAAGACCCGGCCAATAATTTTGCGCCTTGCCCGGGCCGAATTGAACGCTACAACGCGCCGGGCGGCCCAGGGGTGCGGCTCGACAGTCACGCGCATGCCGGCTACACGGTTTTGCCATATTATGATTCGATGATCGGGAAGCTGATGGCTTTTGGAAGAAATCGCGGAGAAGCGATCAGCGTGCTCGAAAGATCTCTTGAGGAATTTGTCATCGAGCCGATCAAAACAACGATTCCCATTCACAAAGAAATTTTAAAAAGCCCTCTGTTTAGACGCGGGCAGGTTTACACGGATTTCATTCCAAGGCTTTTGGGAGATTGGCCTGATAAAAATTTGGACGAAGAAGCAAAAAAAACTTAAGAGGAGGTTTT
>JAHFFM010000042.1 GCA_023247935.1 Candidatus Omnitrophota bacterium
TTCATGGATAACCATCCCAAGATCAAAGAAAAGATGGAAAATCGCCAAGATAAACGGGAAGACATTCGTGATCATCGCGAAGACGTCCAAGATAAAAAAGAAGATATCCGAGATCACCGTGAAGATATCCGAGACAAGCGGGAGGACATTCGCGACAAACGGGAAGATGTGTGGGATGCCAAGCATGACGGCGGTAAACTGGACAAGATAGAAGACAAATTAGATCGCCAAGAGGATATCCGCGATAAAAAAGAAGATGTCCGTGACAATCGTGAAGATGTGCGTGATCGCCGGGAAGATGTAAAAGATCATCGCGAAGACGTGAGGGACCGCAGAGAAGATCGTCGTGACAACAATAATAACAATAATAATGGCGTTAGAGATTATGGACGCGGAGAAGGTCGCGGACCTGGCGGAATGAACCGTGCAGGAGGACCTGGGTCACAAGGTGGACCTCAAGGCGGTGGCATGAATCGTCCGGGCGGACCCGGCCAAGGGCAGGGACATCCCGGTCAGGGCGGTGGATCGGGTGGATACAGAGGCGGTAAAAAGGGTGGACCGGGTAGATAATAAAGAAGAATTATTGCTGATTGAAAAAGCGCGGGGAGGGGATGCAGATTCCTTCTCCGCGCTCGTTGAAATGCATCAAGAACGCGCGATCCATGCCGCCAATGCTTTTTTAGGAAATCTGGAGGACGCGCGGGACATGGCGCAGGAGGCGTTTGTGAAAGCCTACGAAAATCTGGATTCGTTCAAGAGTGAAAGCAAATTCTATACCTGGTTTTACAGGATCCTGGTGAATCAATGCAAAGATTTTTTGAGAAAAAAGAAAATACGCCGCACGTTTTCTTTCTTTTTTGCGTCCGATGAGGAAGGCGGGGAAGACACGATGAATAATATTCCTGATTCTTCTAAAAACGCGGCGGAAATTCTCGAAGGGCGTGATTTGAGCCAAGCTGTTGAAGAAGCTATGGAGACTTTGTCCTTTCGACAAAAGAGTGTTTTTGTTCTACGATATATGGAAGGTTTGAGTTTGGAAGAAATTTCCGAAAGTTTGAGCATCACCGTAGGAGCCGTTAAGGCTCATTTATGGCAGGCGGGACAAAAAATGCAATTGCTTTTAAAAGGAGAGCGACAGCCATGAACGACAAACAGTTTCATGAAATGGATCAAACTTTAATGAATAAAATAAAACCTTTGCGGGACAAGAAAATCTCCGACGGCATTTTGAAAGGTTTTTCCATGTCCGTCGAGAGACGAATCAGCGCGAAAGAAGAAGTGGCACCCGTTAGAAAAAGCACTTTTTTAAACGCCGCATGGGTTCCCGCATTCGCCATGGTTTTGATAGCTTCTTTTATTGTCCTTCGCTCGCCGATTCTTCCGACATCACCCGTTCAATACGCGCAAGTCGCGGCAGCTTCCAGCGAAGATGTCCAAGATGAAATTGAAGTTTTGAAAGAGCTCGGCGTTTGGGATGAGGTAGAGGACGGAGCCGCGATCGGAGACGAAGAAGTTCTCGATGCGGATCTTGAATTAACCTATAACCCTCAAAATTCCAACAGATTGGTCTAAAAACTTCCTCCAAAAAATCCATTTTTGATTAAAATTAGTAATAAATTTTAAAAAATGAATCAAATAATAGGTTTAGATTCATTTAAGTTTTAAAAACATAAATAGTATCTGTAAAAAATCATTTTTCTTTGTTTTTTCTATTGATTTTTAAAACCCCCATCATGTAATATTCGTTTTTACTTTGTAACGATTTCTTAATAAAAAATTTTAAAAATTTTTTTCATAAGAAATTTTAGCGCTCAATTTAATGAGGAAAAGAGAGGCTATGAACAAATCGAAACCCTGTTTTATCCCCTTCACCATCCGTTTTATTTCGTTTTTTTTATTGTTTTCATTTTGCTTTCAACAAATATCTTTCGCTGAAATTTCCTTACCCGTTAAAAAAGACCCGTTTGAAAAACCCGGTATTTCTTTTGATTTACCGTCTTCCATCGCAACCATAGAAGACTCCTGGCAAGCCCCTCAAAGTGTCATTGCGAGGAGCATAGCGATGAAGCAATCTAAGCTCTCAGCAGAGATTGCTTCAGGGACTGCGTCCCCTCGCAATGACAATTTATTGGTTTATTTAATCCAAGACGCCCACACCAATGAATCAGGCCAATTAAATCTCTCAAAGACCCTGGACCTAATCTTAAAGCATGAAAACAACCCAAGTGTCCTTGCAAGCCCCGCAGGGGCGAAGCAATCTAAGCTTTCCTCTGCCGCAGAGATTGATGACAATTTGAAGTACGTCTTCTCTGAAGGGGGTGTCGACAACAACAGCCTTTCCCAATATCGCAAAACCAAGTCTTTATCCGAAAGAACCAGGATAGCCAAAGAATACTTAAAGAAAGGCATCCTCCATGGAAGTGAATACCTGGACTTAACCTCAAACGATGACTTTGTCTTATGGGGGGTGGAAGAACCCTCTCTCTACGCCAAAAGTTTTCATGCCTACAAGGCTGTATTTAAGGAAAGAGAAAGATTCGACCTTTATCTTAAGAAAATAGAGTCCACCATCAACACCCTAAAAGACAGGCTCCTAAACCCATCACTCCTTGCTTTTGACAAGGAAAGACAGCTTTACTTAAATGACAAATTGTCTCTCACCTCTTACTTCGATATCCTTCAAAGAGAAGCCTATCTTCGAAACGTCGACCTAAACCAATACCCTAGCCTTAAGGCCTTAAAGGAGTTAAAAAACAAAGAAGAAAAGATCGACTTCACCAAAGCCACCTTTGAACAGCAAAAAGCCTTTGAAGCCCTATCTCAACAGGACCAAAAAGAACTAAAGAACCTCTCGGAACCAGACAAATCCTCTCCCTTTAAGCTGACAAACAAAGACCCCAAGGCCCTAGAGGGCTTTTATGCTCTTTTAGAAGAGAAACTGACACAGCGTGTCATTGCGAGCGAAGTGAAGCCATCTTTGCTTAAGCCTATCGCAGAGATTGTTTCCTTGTCTTCGGCTCCTCGCAATGACACCCAATACCCCAACTTAACCCAATACTTCACCTATCTTAAGCTTGCCAAATCCGTTGAGGCCAAACATGTCCTTGATGAACTAAAAATCCTTGAGGGTCAAATCCTGACAGCCCTTCAAAGCACCGAGGATGAAAAGCTCTTGATTCAGTCCCAAGAGGTGACAAGTTACTTAAGAAAGCTTTTCTATTTCACCATGACGCCTGAAGATTACAAGGAATACAAAAGGATCGTAGATGGTGGATTATGGATGGTGGATAGCCAAAACAACCCACAATCTACAATCCACGATTCATCATCCCCTTTCACCATCGAGCACTTAACCGGCTTCTTAAACAAAAAAATCATGGACCTTGGCACCTACTATGAAAGGTCCTTATTCCTTGAGCCTGGATACCAAGACATCATAAAAAATGCTGAGTCTTTTTATGAGATCACCCGAGACAGAGACCAGGCCTTTATAGACAATATGCTGGAGAAACTGACGGAGAAGCCGTCATCCTCGAATACGGCTTCTCTGTCATCCCCGAACGCTTTAGTCGGGGATCAGCCTGATTCCCGCCAAAATCGTGCGGGAATGACACAGAGCGCGGTGCTCATCACCGGAGGCTTCCACACCCCAAACCTGAAAGCTCTTCTTAAACAACACAATATCTCTTATATCTCCATCACCCCCCAAGTCACCAAAGAGACAAACCATAAAAGATATGAAGAAATCCTCCTTGGAGTCGAAACCAGACAGGGCTTGGAAGCTTACCAGGGGATGTTTAATTCACTCAACACCACGATAGGGACAAGGCTTGCTATGACTTCTCCTCAGGTGTTAATGGGGGTGGAGGGGGGGAGGCCAAAAGCGTCCGGAGCAAGAATGCCTATAATACCGCTTAAATTGGAGGGCGCAAAGCAACCGGTCAAAATGTTTCCTATCGTGGACGCGACTCCTACTATCGAAGGCGCGCGGCTGGCTACGAATCCCATGAAGGAACGGCTTCGGGAAATGGGATTGCGTCCGCCTTCCGATTCTGTGTGGCGGTCTATAAGAAATTATCTTGCGATCTCGGCTCTCAATCATATCGATGAAGCTAACGAGAGAAAAGTCTCCGTGGATATAGGAGGCCACCCGGGAGCTTCTTTGTCGACGCTTGAGATTTTTATGGCGCTGTATATGTTTGCGAAACGAGCTCAGGATCATGTGGCCAATATTCCCCAGGCGTCTCCGGCGCTTCACGCCGTTCAGTATGCGTTAGGTGATGTAAGTGAGTCTCAGATGCATCTTTTGAGACAGAACCAGATTCATAAAAAACCGAACCATCTCAGACAATATATGTTGTATCAAGCGGCTTCGGGGCAAGAGAGGGCCGAATTAGAAAAATTTTTAAACGAACTCAATCCGCTGGATCAAAAGCATTTTGATTCACTTCAACCCATGGAGGGCTTTAGCGCGTACCCAAGCACAACGGACCCTGGGATCACGATTCCCACGAGCTCGGTGGGGTTGGGTCCGGCAACCACCATTGCCTTGGCCCTGGGTTATCAATTGCTTGAAAATCACGGTTTTGAAGTCCCGGATTCCTGGTTTTATGCCGTAGTGGGTGACGGCGAGGCCGATGAGGGCAATTACCTTGAAATGCTGGGCAAAGCGGCGGAATATCATCTTTCACGGTTGGTGCACATCGTGTCCTACAACCGTCAAACTCTGGACGGTGACCGTGGAGAAGAAGCAAATCTTGAAACCGTGGACCAGGGCTCCACGGTGGACCGGTTGGAGCGTATGCGATTGCGCTATCAAGCTCATGGTTGGAATGTGATTGAGATCCGCTGGGGGAGCGAAATAGAGAAAGAGTTTGAGAGGAAAAACGGCGGGACGGTTTTTCGCTCTGTTATGAATTCATTAACAGACTCAGAGTATCAAAAATACACGGCTTTTAGCGGCGATAGGGAGGATATTCGTAAGTTTCTTATCAGTAAAGACGCGGAATTGCAAAAATTTCTGGGAGAATATAACAATGAAAGATTGTATGAATTGTTTACCGATCTGGCGGGACACGATCTGGTTAAATTGACTGAGGCTTTGGAGCGGGCGCACGCTTTCCCGGATAAACCCACCGCCATTATTGCGCACACTATTAAAGGAAGAGATTTAAAATCACTCGCCGGAAACCCTCTGAGTCATAAGGCCCGTCCGAACGCCGGAGAAATAAAAGAATTGAGAAAAAAGCTGGGGGTTCCAGGGGAAGAATTGTACCCCACATTTGAAAAAGGAAGCGAGGAGTTCGAGCAGTTAACTCTCATCCGTAAACAATTGGATAAAGAAGAAAAAGAATACGAAGCTTTCAAGGCTCACAATCGAGCCCAATTTGATAAGGAAATGGAGGCCGCTTTAGCCGCCGCGGGTCTTAAAAATTTTCCGGCTCAGATGCCGTCGGGTGTTCCAAGGGGCGCGGAGAACAAAATTCATTCCCACGGGATGATGGCTTCGGGTGTAGATTTATTGCTCGCTATTGCCGATAAACCCAAAGAGTCCTTGACGCCTCAGGAAGCTTTGTGGAGACCTATCGCGGAGCGTATGGTGGTCGTTGCCGGAGATGTCGCGACGTCAACCATCACTCCACCCGCAACAGCCAACAATAGAATATATGGACCCCGTCAACGAAACAGATCTAGTGAGTTGAATATCGCCTCGGTTATCAAAGAAAACAACGGAGGTTTTGTTCCCAATCTTACGCCAAGCCCGGAAGGTCGCATTCTTAGTTTTAGCATAGAAGAGATGTCGGCGATGAACGTCGCTTTGGCATTTGGATTGCTGGAACGCTTCACGGGGCACCCTATTTTTCCTATATTTGGTGTTTATGGAGCGTTCGTTAAGCGGGCGGCGGATCAAATCAAATACGCCGCCTACAGCCGTGTACCTATGCGTATCATGGCCACACCCACTGGTTCTTCGCTGTCGCCGGAAGGGGGCTATCACCAGTCGCTCACCGACAGGATGTTTATGCTGATGCTGCCAAATACGGAAGTGTGGGAATTGGCCTTTGAGATCGAAAACCGCTTTCTGAACCGGGAAATATTGGTACGCGCCGCGACCGGCCAAAACAAAGATCAAGAGCTTAATTACATGCCTGGCTCAACGCTTCCGGTGCGTGGCGAAGAGTTTCTTAAGAGGCTAAAACAGCAGAGTCGTTATGAAGGCAAGTCGGATAATGAGATTATTGATGAAGTTGGACAGGAATACCTTAAAGGCGGATACCGGTTGATCAGTTATGAAGGTCATAAAGATTATGAGCCGGCGGATAATGTTGTGAATATTTTTGCCGCGGGTGTGATGGTCCAGCAGGCAATCGAAGCGTCTGATATGCTTCACCAGAAAGGGATTTACGCCAATGTTATCGTGGTTTCCAACCCAACCCGGCTTTATGGATATACGGGCGAGAAGACGGATTATGCGCACTTGAGAGAGTTGGTATCTGGTGAGGAGCGATTATGGGCCCCGGTTGTCACGGTCGCGGATACGGTGCCTTTTTATCTGGCGCCTATTTCGGGAATTTTAGGAGGCTTGGGAGGCTCCGCCAATTTAGGGACAACAGAATTCGGGGTTTCCACGCCGGACCCGGAACACCTTTTCGCAAAGCACGGAATATCCAAAGGCAATATCGCTCAGACCGCGTTTTTATTGCTTGAGAAACGAGACGAAGTCGGCGGTTTGGTCGATCGGGTGTTTCGCTGGCTGAATCAAAAGTTCGTCCGTCCAAACAAAGGCAAAACAACGACGCTTGCCGTCAAAACTCTGGGTGCGCGGCTTTCGTCGGGAACTTTTGATCAAAACAATCAATTTAATTATTATATGAGTCTGCCGGGAAAAACCGAGGATGGAAAGTACACTTTTTCTAAGGAATATGTCATCAATTGGCATATGGATTCCGGCATTTTAGCCCGCCTGGCCCGATTGGCCATTTTTGTTCTTAAAAATAACCATTTTTCAAAATATTTAAACCCATTTTTTTCCAAAATCCCAGGGCTTTCCAAATTGGATGCATGGATTTCAAAAAAACTGGCGTCGGATGACGTGGACCATGAAGAAGCCATTCGTGAAAGCAAAACGCTGGTTCGGACGATTAACGACTACGGGGGCAATGTCATCGCGGGCAAGCAAGTGGAAGGACTTCCGGACGGCGTTTTTACGGCCAACGCGGGCTTATTTCTTTATGATCCCAAAACCAAAAAAAAGATTTTTATTAAAACTCATTATGCTAAAAAACAAATGGAGGAAGGCTGGCTTCATCGTTGGCTTGGCCGCTTAGAAAAATGGGCGGGTATGCCTTCCGAAGCGCCTACTTCCTTTGAAAAAAGAGGACCAGAAATCGAACACAATGTTCAAGACCTTCTGGAAATGGCTTCGGATGTGGAAGTTCTTGACGTTGTGCAACAAGATGAAGAGGAGTATCTGGATTGGGAGGGTGAAGCCGAGATCGCGTTTTATACAAAAAAAGACGGCGCCCAAATTATGTTTGCCGGCTATGGCCACCGTTCCGAGTTTGGAGCGCACCAGAAAATCGCCGCTTATCTTCAAAGGGAGATGGTCCCGCTTAAATTAGTGAACGGATATTTTTATCATTTGGATACGGCCATGAAAGTGCTTTCCGACGGCACAGTGATTTATTATGAGGGCGCGTATGACAAGGAAAGTCTGAGGCGCATCGAAGAGATCGTTCCGGCAGAGAAGCGCGTCAAATTAAGCCGCCGCGACGCGTTCCGGTTTTTCGCCAATGCCGTGGAAGTGCATAAAAAAACGGGCTACGGGGTCGTTAAAACGATTATTGCCAATTCGAGTCCCTGGTACCCCAAGGGATGGGAAGGGCTTTTTTGGAGAGCCGTGGATTTTGTTCAAAGGCATAAGGAGGGCGTCAGCAAAAAATTAATCCAACAGTTAGGGGAAAGGGATTTCAGTGTTGTGACCATTCCCATGAAAGAATTTTTAAAAACGGGAGGCAGCACCAAATGCAGCGTACTCACTCTATTTTTCTACAACGGGTTAGAAGAATTTCATCGGACGTATCTCGCAAGTCTAATGCTGAAAACTAAGTCAGCTGTTGGGACCCGGTTGACAACCGTGATTCCACGGCCGGCGGGACGTGATGACGGCTCTATTACTTCGGAGACAAATAAAACAGCGCGGGGCGCGCGGTTGTTAACTCCTTTAACTTTGGCTGAAAAAAAACAGCAAGCGATTGGTTCCCGCGCTAAGGGACGAAAATTTATCGATGCGGAAGAAAGAACCGTTATTGTCCGCAAAGAGGGCGATTCGGGAAAGATTTTCGTGAAAATCGGGTCGTATTCGTCCGACGCAAGGCCGGGTGTCCAATTTGCCTGGATAATCAACAACCTCGCCAGCCATTTTGGTTGGAATATTAACGCGAGAAAGGTCCCTGGGGCGTCGCAGCCTGGACGGATAGCTATTTACGAAGGTAAAAGTTACAAAAAGGAAAATCATCGGTTTTCGTTTCCGTATGACGATCTCAAGAGCATTGCCAGTGGGTTGGAGAAATTGATCGAATTCGTTGCCTCCGGAAAAAAAGAAGAATCAGCCGCTTTTTATGTCAGGAGCATTTTTGAACAAAACAAAACAAAAATGAACAGATCTCTTAGCCGCGCAGCCGAGGGAGGCTCAAAAGAAGAAAAAGCGATTCAAGAGAGATTTCGATCCAAGGGCAAAAAAAATCCATACCAGATACGGATGAAGGTGAATTCAGAACAAAAATCGGTTTCCATTCAAATCGTCAGAATTGGTAAGGGTGAGGCCGCTATTTCCTGGCCAAATGAAGCCAAGTTTCCGCAAAGGTTTTTCGTTATCAAGGACGCAGGGGGGGCTTTGGCGGAAAGTCTTTTTAAGCCTTTTGATGAGGACGAAATGCAGGGGTTGGAGGCTGTCTATGACATCCAACGCCTTCAAAAAGAGTCTCTTCGGCTAGAGCTTGCGTTCTTTTCAGAAAGCGATGTTATTGATCCGCAAGCTTTGATCAGGCTGTTGCTGGATGAGAGTGGCGCGCGGCTGGTCGAAAAAACTGCTGCGCCGGTTGCCGGAGCCCGGGTGACAGACAAAGACATAAGGATAAAATATCTATTGGCTCATCCCATCGAGGGGGGTGTTCACCATGTCTCCGGACCGGAAGCCGTTCCTTTTGTCAAAGCTTTGACCCTGCGAGGGGTGATTCCCGGCATAGACAATATCGACACGCTCCGTTCTATCCGGGCTAACAGTGATGTGTTGGTGCGAAATGCGCCCGTATTTTTTATTGCGGGCGGCAGCATTGATTTGGCTGCGCAGGCGGCCGGATTAAAGGCCGATTATTTAATTTTGTCACAGTCCATCGCCACCGAAGCCGGCATTCAATACCTAAAGAGTCTGGATCCGGAGATCGTGATTTTTCAGGAGATATCGACCCTTTCTCCTGCGTTTTCTAGCGAATTGGAGGCTAGGGTCAAGGCCCGCGAAACGGCCGGTGAACACGGGGTAGATGGTTTCTTTTTAAAGCCTTATGCTGAGGGTGGTTCGCCAAAACTTATTCCGCGCAACCTAGTACAGTTTGAAAAGAATTATCATGAGACAATTTTCATGATCGGTGGAGGGATTGATCCGAAGGCGGTGAGGGAGATCGCCGCCGTTCGTTTAGAGAGGACCATCGTAGCCACCAGCTTTTTTCAATTAACTCAATTGAATCAAGTAGAAGAACGGGCGGATTTATACGCCCGTACCGTGGGCGAGGGCAGGGCGTTGACGGAAATCAAAAGGGATTCTTCTTTAGACGAATTGCAGAGGAGTCTTGCCCAAGGAAATCCGGCCGGTCTTCTGGAAGAAGCAATTTTTGAATCAATTGCACAGGTTCCATCCTTGAGCATGGGCGACCTATGGGGGGTCGGGGCGAATGTATTTGCGAGGATGGGAGTGGTTGCGATCCCCGCTGTGGTGAGGCATCTAAATGACCCCGATCCAAAAAAGCGGTTTGTGGCCCAGAGAGGATATGAGGCACTTTTAGAGACAAATTCCGATTTACCTTCTCAAATTTTCGAAACCGCGATAGACGGCCTGCTTGAGATTGTGGAAAACCCCGATGATTTTGACGTCAAAAAGCAGCGTGACGTAAAATATCAGTTTCCGTACCGGCGAGAGTCTCTTCAAATAGCCATTCGGTCTTTGGGGGTTTTGGGGAGTCGAGAGAAATTGGGGCCAAAAAGAGAGAGGGTCGCAAGAGCTCTTCTGGATCTGTTGTCAAGCGCGAAGCCCTCCAACCAATTTCATCATTGGAATGATTTGAGGGGGGACGCGTCTGAAGCGCTTGCGGTGATAGGAGGCGACACGGAAGCGATTGTGGCGGGTATGGCCGAAGCTTTTAAGACTTCCAGTAACTTTAATATTCGTAAAAAGCATGCGAAGGCTTTGGTTGTGGTGGGGCCTTTGGGGCGCAAGATTCTCATAGACGCATGGGCCGAGCCAGACTCTAAATCGCCCAAACAATCGCAAGTGGCGTTTCAAATTTTGTTTGAACATTTCAACGGGGATTTTAACGCTCTCTTGCGATCTTTGCCGGATGGGGACAAAAGTTTCGATTCGACGATTGAAAATCTCGGAAAAGCGTTTGAGAAAAGGAATCAGATAAGATCTAACTTTTCAAAAGAAAAACAAGGTTCTCGTGCCGCCACACCTGCCAAAGCTCTTGGCGTTAAAGCCCTGCTGGTTTTTTCTTTGTTAAGCAAGATCGCTTTGATGGCCAAGGCTCACGCCGATGAGTTTGACGTGAACGAGGCGAAGAGTATTTCTATCGTGATTGACGAGCGGCTTCTGAAGCTGGGGGTAAGATTTGACCGGGACAAGAAACAATTTTTTATATTAAACCCTGAGTTTAGAGAGCCGGTGGTCATCGATGCGGACTCGGTCCGCATAAACGAGCGCGGCCAAACGGTCGCGAACGTCTCGGTGGGCGATTTTGGCTTGATTCTTAGCCATGAGAACGAAACGGTTCAAGCGAGTCTTGGGCCTCTAGCCTCTGCTAACGCTCAGACATTTTTGCGTTTTGTGGTGGATGATGATCTTATGGAGGGTCCGGGAATAAAGTCAAATTTTGATATTCTGGTCGCTGATGCCCTGCGGGAAGGTTTTACGAGCGACAGGTTCCGGATCGAAATTACGAATCCCCTTCTGCTAAGACAGGCCAAGGCTCGTTTAAAAGTCCTTGAAAAAGAGTGGGGTCTTTCCGAAGGTACGTTATTTAAGAGGTTTTTTGATACCACAGCCCTTCCGGATAACGCCAAATCAGTTTATCTCAGATCGCCCAAAAGCAAGCAGATCCCGGGAGAAATAAATATCCTGCTCCACCCGGAGGGCATCACAAGCTTTAAGCTCAGGCTTGCCGCCGCGGCCGGAAGGACGCTTGAAGAAGGAAAGTCTCTTCCGGATGGGTTTGTGGTTTCTTACGGCTTGGGTCTCAAGATAAAACCCAATAGCCTTATCTTAAGCCGGGTTGTTTTTGGTAGGATGGGCGACGAGCCGGACGCCGCTCAAATTCTGGACAATTACGCTCAGCTGCCTATCCCCACGACCGTCAACGCCGAGCTTCTCTTTAAATTAGCGCGATACATCGCCCAACACGTCGAGACCCAAGCGTAACGGCAAAAGAGGCCGGCGCTTTCGTTGAAAGCCCTACCTACCGTGTGGTATATTGACCAAATATGAAAAAATTGCGGCCCTTAAAAAGGGGACAGCGCCCTTTTTTAGTCCCCTTTTTATGTTATAAAAAAGGGCGCTGTCCCCTTTTTGAGGAGACGCGTTTACGGCGTTTTATGAAAATTTCTCCCAAAAAAAAATTGGAATGGCTGCGTCAAATGCAGGAATTCAACGCGAAGTATTTATCAAAAAAAGTCCGAGCTATCCATCTTAAGCTGAAAAAGGCGCTGCCCCTTTAAATAAATGACGGATGTGTTATTAAAAAAAGCCGGATTGACTCCGGAAATTTTAAGAGAGTCCAAACTGCGTGCCCAGCACATCGATGAGTATAACGCCAAGGCCGGTGGATTGCGCGAGCTCATGAAAGATGGACGGCTTGAAATCGCTTCTACGCATGAAATTCCTTCGAATGTTTCGGCTGCGGACGCTGTCCGTTACCTGCGCTATGTTTCCGAAGGAAAGCGCATTCCCATTATCTTCGCCGCAGGCCGCGCGACACGGCTCAAGCTTCCACGCGTTTTTGACTCGCTTGGGATCGCGGGCCTTTCTCCGAATATTTTAAAAGAGCTAAACTCGCTGCGCGAAGGCGATGAAGCGCCCGCGCAAAAAATAGAGGCAAGCTCCCGCCTAAAAGAATTTCTCGAAGCCGGCCGCACCGGCCGGAAAAAAAATAATGACGACTTAAGTTTTATTCAAAGGCATCTCTTAAAACTCCGCTCTCAAATCGAAAATTTAATTCAGACGCATCCTGACGCTGGCGTGTCCATCCAACATTGGCTTGAGCATGCCAAATTTGCCGTAGTAGCCAATGAAGAAAACAAATCCGCGATCGCGCTTCAGTTGGCCGCCGTTCATTTCGCGGGTTTGAAGCCGGAACACGTTTATATTGTGGTTCAGCCGGAAGAGGGGGGTTTTGAGATTTTACAGGACGGGAGCGTGAAGAATTACGATAAACAAGCCTGGCCCGAAGGTCATGGAAAGCCTTTTATCGACATGCAGGCGGATCCGAAAGCCGCGCATTGCCTGGAC
>JAHFFM010000200.1 GCA_023247935.1 Candidatus Omnitrophota bacterium
TGGTCAAACGGAAGAATCATCGAAGGAAAAATCTGACCCGCAAGGGAAGAAGGGGTGTGAATGAACGTCGCCCCAAAAAAAGAAAATTATACTAAGAGTTAATTCCAATAAAATAGGGGGCGCGGAATTCCGCGCCCCCTAAATTTTTACGAATTAATCGCGGCTTATTTGCCTACCCAATTGCCCCAATTCCAAGGGAGCGCATTGTAAACAAATCCACCTACGGAATTCCAGAAACCTTGCCAGGCGTTGACTTCTCCGTCAGCGGCATACGCATTCATGCACCATACGGTCGCTACCAGAAGTAGCATTCCAACCAACAACATTTTCTTACGCATTTTTCCTCCTTTTAGTAGAAAGTAGTCAATCGTCTTACAAGCCATGCTAACACATCAAAGCGTGAAGGTTAAGCACAATTTTGATGATTGGATATAGAAATAATGCAATTTTGCTTCGAACCCCCTATTTTTTGTTAAATTATAGTGTATAATTGATATAGTTAGTAAGTATTGTTAATAAATACATGGAGGATTAGCTATGAAATCGATGGTAATGGCAGTGACTATGGGCATTTTACTAAGCTACTCGACGGCTGGTTTTTGTGAAACCAATGGGCTGGCGATGGGGGTGGAGAAGGTGACCAAGACGCCTTTTAGCATGCTGAAAGGTGCAAATGATCATCTGTTTAGCCCTGTCAAAGACGTAGATCATGCGGCTTTGGATTTTACCGACAATGCCCGTGCGGCGGTCGTCAGCGTCGGCTTGAATTTGGGCGCGCCTGTCGAATAAGCGTAAAAGAAGCCAAATAAATCCAAGCGGTTCTGTGTATTTTCACGCACAGAGCCGTATTTTTTTTGTGTGACACCACCATTTCTTGACACCCCGAACTTCTGCCGCTAACGTATTTCTTAAGAAGCCACCTATCACTTCGGAGGAATGAATGAAAAAGCGATTCGCGATATTCATGGCCAGTCTATTTGTTGTTGGAAGTTTTTTTGTGTTAGAAGGAAAAGCGATGGCGGAAGATTTTTCCGCGGATATGATCAATGTGGCGGATGGACAGACCACACAGGCTAAGCTCTATGTGTCAGGCAAGAAATCACGTGTAGAAATGGGGCCGGTCATCGCGATCAGCCGTATGGACAAAAATGTGGCGTGGGTTTTGATGCCTGAACAAAATATGTACATGGAACAACCTGTGGATCTCAAAAGAGTGCCTAAAACAGACCGGGAAATGTCCGGAGAAATTTCACGCGCTTCGCTCGGGATGGAAAATGTGAACGGAAATGCTTGTGAAAAATTCCAAGTGGTTTATGTGGATCAGAGTGGCAAGCAATCGGTTTATCAATGGGTGGAAACATCTTCCAATTTCCCGCTCAAGGTACAGGCTGTCGACGGAAGCTGGAGCGTTGAGTATCAAAATCTAAACAGAGCGTCTCAACCGGGAACGCTTTTTGAAATTCCCGCTGGTTATCAAAAGTTCGAGATGCCGTCGATGGCGGAACTCATGAAGCAACAACAGTAATGGAGCAAGCGATGTCCGAAACCACCGTTTATTCTTTTAAAGTAAAAACAATCGACGGGGAAGAAAAATCACTCGGGGACTATCGGGGCAAGACGCTTTTAATTGTGAATACCGCGTCGAAGTGTGGATTTACGCCGCAATACGCGGGACTTGAAACGCTTTACCAGAAGTACAAAGCGCGAGGGTTGGAGGTGTTGGCGTTTCCGGCCAATAATTTTATGTGGCAGGAACCGGGCAGTAACAGTGAAATCAAAGAATTTTGCAGTTTAAAATTTCGTAACACATTTCCACTTTTTTCAAAAATCAGCGTGAAGGGCAAAGACATCGATCCTTTGTACGCATACCTCACCCGCGACACCGATTTCAAAGGCGACATCGGATGGAATTTTAGTAAATTTTTAATTGATTCCCAAGGCCGCGTGGTTGCGCGCTTCGGTTCCACAACAGATCCCATGTCTAAAGATCTCATCTTGAAACTCGAAGCCGCCTTACCACACTAAATAAATCGCGGCCAAAACCCGGGGGATCTCATTTTTGTCTTTCGAGATACCCCGTTCATTGCCCGCGACGGGCAAATCCTTCTCTTCCCATCTAGGGAAGAGTTCGTTGGAGATGACCCTAGGTCTGATTTTACTGATCCTGCCTCTACTGTTATTGGCTTGCCGTCTCATATAGCCTCCTTGTGATTGTTTTAGTCCTGTATTGCTTGCCTTGTTTACCCAGGAGTTCTTCGCGGATCTTCCAACAGGTGCGAGATCTCTTGGTCAACGGCTCCGAACTCCTTGGCGACGGAAACTATTTCCGCGCAGTCTTCGTAGCGTTCTTTTAACAGCGCTTCTTTGAGATAGAGAAGTGCCGTCAGTTTGACGGGGTGTTTGCCAGCGGCCTGCTGGGCTAAAACCCCGCTATTCTTCATGGTTCGTATCATTTCATCCTCCTTGTTGTTAAAATAAAAAACCCACTACCTTAGGAGGTAGTGGGTTTCGGAATTTTGTTTTTAGTGCTTACTGCTTAGCGGCTAAAATCTCCTCCACCCACTACCGGCATACGCTTGCAAATGGCGTAATGGCAAAACAGCGTCGATACGCCAGACCAAAGCGCCATGGCGTTTACGCGTTTCATTGTGGGTGTTGCGTTGAGTGAGAGATTTTGCTTTAACATTTTGATTCCAATGGTGCTAGTATAGACCAACTGGTATGTTATTTCAAGAGGATTTATGAAAATTTTTTTAGGGCTGATTTTTTTATTCTGGTTTTTCAGAGGATGGGATCTAATCCTAGGCTCGTATTTCTTTATCCCCTTCTTAAATAAGGAGTTAGGAGATACTCCGCCACCCGCCTGGCCGAAGGTCAGTATTATTTTTGCCGCCAAAGAAGAGGAAAAAAGAATCAAGGCCGCGACGCTTTCGATGCTGTCTCAAGATTACCCTGACTATGAGGTGATCGCGGTCAATGACCGATCCACCGACAGAACCGCCCAGGAACTTCAGTCTATTGCCGACCCCAGACTCCAAGTCAAGACCATCACTTCACTTCCCAAAGGATGGCTTGGGAAGACGCATGCGCTTTATGAAGGAAGTCGGCTGGCGACGGGTGAGTGGATTCTGTTTACCGATGCCGACGTGCTGATGGCACCAGACACTTTAAAAAAATCGATCATGGCCTGCCAGCATCACGGGCTCGATCACTTGGCATTATTTCCCCAGATTGAACTCGAGCAATTTGTGGAGGCGATGTTCACGCATTATTTCATGATCGCGTTTAATTTTCTTTTCAGGCCTTGGATGGCGCGGTTCAAACATTCCCGTCATTATGTGGGGATCGGAGCCTTTAACTTCATCCGCCGCGAGGTGTATGAAAAAATCGGGGCGCACACAAAAATCGCGATGGAAGTCGCTGATGATATGAAATTTGGAAAACTCGTCAAGCGCAGTGGGTTTCGGCAGATGGCAATTTTTGGAAATGAATTGGTGCGCGTGCGCTGGGTTGAGGGGTGGGGCGGTGTTTTAAAAAGTCTCCACAAAAACGCGTTCTCGGGCGTGCAGTATAACGTGCTTTATTTATTTTTATCGAGTATCGGGCTTTTTTGCACGGATGTACTGCCGTTTGCCGGACTATTCTTGACGCAGGGTCTTTCGTTTTATTTTTCTGCCGGAAGTGTCGCGATGATTTTTTTAATTTATCTTTCCGGACGACGCTACAATAAAGTGCCTTTCTTTACTTTTGTGGCACATCCGGCCGCTAGCCTTCTTTTTCTTTTTATTTTAT
>JAHFFM010000201.1 GCA_023247935.1 Candidatus Omnitrophota bacterium
GTGGGATTGCCGCGGGAATCCAATATTTCACGCGCTTTAATTTCTTTAATCTTTACTTCTGACATCACTTCCTCCCTTTTTGAATATATTTTTGTATGGCCGCGGGATAAAGTATATGCTCCACGCGGTGAATTTTCTTTTCTAAGCTCTCAAGGCTGTCCTGTCTTGAAATTTTTACTTTTTGCCGGGAAATAATCGGACCCGCGTCCAATTCTTCGGTCACCACATGAACGGATACGCCGGTTTCATTCACTTTTGCTTCAAACGCATCTCGAATCGCATGAGCTCCTTTGAAGGCGGGCAAAAAAGAGGGGTGCACATTCAAAATTTTTCCTTTAAACTCACGGATAAAATACGGAGTCAAAATCCGCATAAAACCCGCGAGCACCACGTATTCCACTTTTTGGTTTTTTAAAATGCGGGAGATAAATTGTTCATAGGATTTTCGGGAATCAAAAAGCTTGGGACTGACAACCACTACGGGAATATTTGCCTGCGCGGCGCGCTTAATCGCGAAAGCCTTGGGATTGTCGCAAACCAATAAAGCAGCTTCGGCCTGCAATTTCTTCTTACGGATTGCCCGGAGAATGGCTTCAAAATTGGAGCCGTTCCCCGAACAAAATACCGCAAGTTTTGTAACTGTCAATTCCCCAGCGCCTTATCCAGTTTTTTCTGCAAATCAGGTTTGGACATCGCGCCGATAATACGATCAACTTCTATCCCGCCCTTAAACACAATCATCGTCGGGATATTCATCACGCCAAATTGCGACGGCGTGTCTTGATTTTCATCAACGTTCAGTTTGCCAATCTTGAGCTTTCCCTGGTAAACCGGTGCCAAATCGTCCAGAATCGGACCCATCATGCGGCAAGGCCCGCACCACTCGGCCCAAAAATCGACCAAAACCGGCAAGCCGGATTTGACGACTTCAACGTCAAAATTAGCATCTGTGAATTTCGACACATTTGCTCCCATATCTCACCTTTCCTTTCCTAAAAGCTGAGCTGGAGACCGGAATTGCCCGCCAAAATGCGCGGCGGATCCGCAGCTGAGCTGGAGACCGGAATTGAACCGGTGACCTGCCGATTACGAATCGGCTGCTCTACCAGCTGAGCTACTCCAGCAATAAACTGCGGGTCCGCTGCGCTGTTTGGCGGAAACCGGTGACCTGCCGATTATCCGCCAAAGGCGGACCCGCCTTTGGCGGGCGATAGGCTGCTCTACCAGCTGAGCTACTCCAGCAAACCTAAATCCTAACGAACCTTTTCCTTCCACTTAGCGGAAAATTCATCCAACGCATCCACCAATTCTTTGGAACTGGGTTGAATGTTCACCGCATTCCCCATCAAAATATCCCGCGACGTCGCGTACTTTCCATAATACCGGCTGTTGGAATTATTATCCTGCGTCACAACCGCCCCATCCAGCGCCACACCACCAAAAAGCCCGCGTGTCCTGGAATAAGAAAGAATCCCGGCACGAAAAGAAAGATCCGTCGCCGCCTGCGAATAACGTCCCACAGGTCCCGCCGCCACCGACGCGTCCGCACCCAACGTAAAATTACTCGACAAAAGCCCGTCCAAACCTCTTTCGTTCATCACCACAAAAATCAAATCCGTCATTTGCCCGCCGATTTGTAATCCCCAGCTTCCGCCAGCAATCGTGGAAAATGCCGCGGGTCCCCATTTACCTTTACCATCTTTTGCAAGCACCACGCCTTTTCCAAATCGCGCGCCGATAATAAAACCGCCCTTTATCACATTAGGGTAAATGGCAATGGCTTTGCATTTGGCAAGCATCTCTTCAGGAATACTTTGGTCTGGACTGATCATGATTTCGGACAATACTTGTTTAGCCTCATGAATGCGTGAGTCGAGGTCGGATTCGGCGTAAACCGAGGGCAATACTATAAAAAAGGCTGCCGTAAAAACAGCTGAAATTTTCCATTTTGTTCTCATTTGACCCTCCTCATCCCCACTCTCTTCAACACACGTCCTCTTTGTAGAAATACAGGGAAAGTATTTTAACATAAAATACTACGGAATAGGTAAAGCCGGAGATTAAGCGGCGATGGCGCTTGTGGCTTGAGGAAGCTGAGGTCTTTCGCCATCAAAATTATTGACCGGGACCGTGGTTCCCGTGGCAATGCTTTGCACAGGCAAATGGATTTCAGAAGCCAAACCCAATACCCACAAAATCTGAATCGTACGATAAGTAATGTCGAATTCCCACCAGTGGAATCCATGTCGGGCTGAACGCTGAAACGCGTGATGATTATTGTGCCAGCCTTCGCCAAACGCGAGGATTGCCACCCACCAATTATTGCGGGAAGCGTCTGTCGTCTTGTAAGTCCGGTAACCCCAAATATGGGACGCGGAATTAACGAGCCAAGTGCTGTGATAAACGATAAGCGAGCGGACAAAAATTCCCCATACCACAAAAGACCAGCCGCCCATCGCGTACAAAATACCCGTCAAAAAAAGAACGGGCAGCATATGGTATCTATCTAGGAAAACAATGAACTTATCTTTGATCATGTCCGGACAATATTTTTTATAGGAATCATAACTCGCCAAAAAATTCTCACGGCCAAACAACCAGGTAAAATGAGACCACAAAAAACCCTTCAATGGGCTATGAGGGTCTTGGTCGGTGTCAGAATAAGTGTGGTGATAACGATGCGCGGCTACCCAAGCGATGGGACCGGCCTCTCCCGCCATGCAACCACAAATAGCCAAAAGATACTGGATTACTTTAGGTGTCGCATAGCTTTTATGCGTGAAATAACGATGATAACCGAGGCAAATTCCAATGCCTCCGGTTAGCCACCAAAGGAAAATTGCCGTCCAAAACGCAGGCCAACTGAATGTAAAAAACCCGGCAATCGCTCCGACATGCATGAATGCCATCCAAGCGAATACCACCCAATCCCTGCCCTCACTGAAAAGTGCGCGTCTTTGAAACAAAATATTCTCCTTTGTTTATCCTAGAAGTCATCCCGAAACTATAAATTTTAACATAAAATCAGGTCTTTTTCTAACTTTTGCGCAAAGCCAATAAATCATCTAATTCCTTTTTGAACCGGGGAAGCACTTCCTGATAACGAAACGACCCCACTACCTCGGTTTTTTTCTTGAGCGTGACCGTACTTGGACCGCACCAAAGCCCCAAATCAGCATCATCAGTTTCTCCGGGTCCGTTCACGCGGCAGCCCATCACCGCGATTGTCAATTGATGCTGCTTCGCGTAAACGCTTATTTCCTTCACTTCCATGGCCAATTTCACAAAATCCGCGTTTTCGACCCGCGAACAAGAAGGGCACGAAATCACATTCAACCCTTTTCCAAAATCCGGCACGGAAAGAAACTTTTTATCTTCAATATCCTTTAAAATCTGCCGGCCCCAATGAATTTCCTGCCATTTATCGGGATTATTGAGCGTCAAAGAAACACGCATCGTGTCTCCGATGCCCAGAGGAATCAATTGCTCAAACGCAATCCGCGTCTTGATCACGCCATCCGGCAAAAGCCCCGCTTCGGTGACTCCCAGATGAATGGGTACGTCCGAACGGCGCTTTGAAAATTCTTTATTGCAAAGAACTACTTTTTTCGGGTCTGAATCTTTAAGGCTAACCACATAATTTGAAAAATGATTTTTCTCGAGGAGGTCACAATGCCAGGCCGCGCTTTCCACAATGGCGCGCACATGGTCGCCGGGATATTTTTCAAGAAAAACAGGCGCCACCGAGCCGCAATTCACTCCGATTCGCAGAGCCAGCCCATGTTCT
>JAHFFM010000202.1 GCA_023247935.1 Candidatus Omnitrophota bacterium
CGATTGCCTTTTAGTTTGTCAATCAGTCCTGACAGCTCCAGCTTGGCTTTTTCAAGCCGTGACGGCGCAATGTCTTTGGCAAGCATGCTGTTTGAGACATCCACCGCAATAATTACGTCGATTCCGCGACGTTCAACCAATGTTTCTTTTTTCCGGAAATGCGGCTGTGCTAAAGCCAACACAATAAAAAACAAAGCCAGAATCATCAAAATACGCCGAACGTGACGAACGGCCGGGCTATAAGACAAAAGAAGCCGGTTCACGAGTGGCAAATCACCGAAACGCTTAATCTGCTCTTTTTTTCTCCAATGAGAAAACGCAAACAAAACGACCGCAGCCGGAATCATCCAAAACCAGATAAAATTTTTAACTTGGCCCCACTCCATAAGGCTGTGCTCCGGGTTACGAAGGACGAAGGACGAGGGACGAGGGACGATAAAAAAGCTTCTCCCATCCTTTACTCGTCCTTCGTCTTTCGTCCATCGTCCTTCGTAAATAGTTCATGGTATTTTCACAAATAGAACATGCGTCCACATCAACTCCAGCAGCAAAATACATAAAGCAGGCCACAAAAACCAAAAATACTTCTCATCGTAATGAACGGCTCTCTCTACTTTCACTTCCGTTTTTTCGAGCTTGTCGATTTCCTGAAAAATTTCTCTCAGACCTCGCGTGTCTTGAGCGCGAAAATAAGACCCGCCCGTTTTTCGCGCGATAGTATCGAGCATTTTTTCATCGATTTGGGTTTCCACTTTCAAAAGTCGCGTACCAAACATGGGATCTTGAATCGGTAAAAAAGAAGTTCCTTCTTTGCCCACACCGATGGTGTAAACACGCACCTTAAACTGTTTGGCCAAATCCGCAGCCGTCAAAGGATCGATTTCACCGGTATTGTTCACGCCGTCCGTAAGAAGAATCACGACTTTCGATTTTGCTTCCGAATCTTTAAGACGATTTACAGCGCTGGCCAAACCCAAACCGATC
This sequence comes from Candidatus Omnitrophota bacterium, assembly GCA_023247935.1. Classification (GTDB taxonomy): domain Bacteria; phylum Omnitrophota; class Gorgyraeia; order 2-02-FULL-51-18; family 2-02-FULL-51-18; genus JAHFFM01. Next base: position 985 of record JAHFFM010000202.1, read on the forward strand.
GCAGTGCCATCTTCAAGCGTTCCCAATTGAATTTTTTCCAAAAGCGCCAAAATTGCTTTGTGGTCCACGGTTAAAGGGCATTGAGTAAAACTTTGACCCGCAAAAATAACAAGGCCCAAGCGGTCGCTTTGCCTGGCTTCAATAAAACGCTTGGCTTCCATCTTGGCTGCCACCAAACGGTTGTCGGGCTGAAAATCAAGCGTAGCCATGCTGCCGGAAACGTCGAGAGAAATCATGATGTCCAAAACCTGTTGAGTGGCCTTGTCTTCACCTGTACCGGTTTGCGGACGCGCTAACGCAAAAATCATGAAAGACAGAGCCAGGAGCCTCAACAAAGAAGACAAAAACCGGCCAAAAGTAAGCCTTTTTCCTCCGGAGCGCTTAACCAGATCGACGCTCGAAAAACGTAAAACCGCTTCTTTCCCGATTTTTCCGTAAAAATGTAAAAAAAAGAAAATAAACGCGGGAATGAACAAAAGAAAAAATAAAGGGTTCGCGAATGTCATTTAGCAACCACTTTTCCCCCATGCTCACGGGGATGTTCCTTTGGATCAGGCGTCGTGGATTCAACAATCTCAGACAACATATTCTCCAACTGCCCTGAAAGCTCATAATTCGGCGCAAACTTGGCGAATTTCACCAAATCCGACTCATTTAAAACCTCGGCAATTTTTCCGGTAATGTCACCCGACAAGGAAGCGCTCTTTAATTCTTCCAAAATTTCGGTGGACGTTCTATCGAGCGCCTCAATTGTGAAACGTCTTTCCAGGTAACGGCGGAGAATATTCGAAAATTCGGAATAATATGCCTTGTAATTTTTTTCCTCCAAAAAACCCTGGTCTTTTAACCTGTTCAACTCGATTTTAACGCGCTCATGAATGGGTTTTCTGCTTTCAAGGTTTTTACTTTCACGGATTCTGCGAAGAATGATTAAAACAATTAAGAGAACGGAGAGTAAAAAGACCGTCAAGCTCAATAAGACGTCTTTAAAATGCTCCAAATCCAGAGACACAGGTCCTTTGATGGGCCGGATATCGTCTTTGTCCGTCAATTTTTTACCAATACTCACAACTTTGACAGAAACAGGCTCCGTTTTTGCTTCACCCGCATTTCCTTGCCCGTCTTCGTAACGAATAGAAAACGAAGGTATTTTCAAATCGCCGATTTCAAACACGGTCAGCGTCACGCCATAAATCTCTTGAATACGATTTTGCCCCTTCACGACCGGCGCGCCGTCGATGGATTTGATTTCAAAAGGCGCGACGTTGATTTTTGGGTCCAAAGGCAAAATTTTGAATTTTCTCGGCCTGTCCACCTGGACCAACAATCGGACTTCGTCGCCAATCCGAATTTTGGATTTAATCATATGAACCGTTGCCGTTACGGGAGAAACGCGTTCTTCGGCGCGGCAAACGCCAAAAGAAAAAAATAAAATCAGGGACGCTATGATGAAAATTTTCTTATTCATCCATGACGCCTTTTTTCGCGAGTCTTAAAAAAACGAATCAAAGACTGGATATACGGCTTTCCTGTCTCAAGCTCAATGGAATCCAAGCCCACGGAATTAAATATTTCATCGCGCTCCGTTTTTCTTTTTTGCCATTCCTTTTTAAAACGCTCGCGGAAAGATTTTCCGGCGCCAAAAACAAATCTTTCTCCGCTTTCCGCATCCTCAATTTCCACCAAAGCCCCCAAAGAAGGAAATTCCCTTTCCGTGGCGTCTTCGATAACCACCGAAATCAAATCATGCTTTTTATGCGCGATTTTGAGCAGCTGCCTATAATCCCTGGATAAAAAATCGGAGAATAAAAAAACCGTCGAACGTTTCGTGATGACGTCATTGAGCGTTTTTAAAGCCGCGTTGATGTCCGTCCCTTTATTTTTAGGTTTAAACGTCAAAATTTCGCGAATAACCCTCAGCACATGGAGCCTGCCTTTTTTCGGAGGAATGAATTTTTCCACGTGGTCGCTGAATACGATCAGTCCGATGCGGTCATTGTTTTTAACGGCTGAAAAAGCCAGGAGCGCCGCGATTTCGGCGATCAATTCGGATTTGGTTTTTCCTTTGGTTCCGTATTGACCGGACGAGGAAGCATCCACCAAAAATAAAACCGTCAGTTCGCGCTCTTCCACGAATTTTTTCGTGTAAGGATGCCCCATTCTGGCCGTGACATTCCAATCAATGTCCCTGGGGTCGTCCTGCGGGTCATATTCGCGGACTTCATCGAATTCCATGCCGCGGCCTTTGAAAACACTGTGGTATTCACCGGCAAATACCGTGTTCACCAGGCGCGAGGTGGTGATTTCTATGAAACGGACTTTGGAAAGAATTTCTTTGGGTAACATACTTAGCTAAAAACGAAAAGCGAAAAGCGAATAGCTATGGTGTCGCTTCGCGACATTATATCCAGGCCACGAAGTGGCTCCAGAGTTCTTCGCTCTTCGCTTTTCGTTCTTCGTTTCCTTTTTACGGGACCTCCACTTGGTCAAAAACCATCTTCACCAAATCTTCGGAAACTTTTTCTTCGGCTTCAGCCTCATAAGTGGGCGCAATGCGATGTCTCAACACATCCAGCCCCACCGCTTTGATATCATCCGGAATCACATAAGCCCTGCCTTTTAAAAACGCGAACGCGCGCGCCGCCACATTCAAATAAATCGTAGCTCTGGGCGAAGCGCCATAGCGTATTAAATTTTTCATGTTCTTCAAATGAAATGCCTCAGGCTCGCGGGTGGCGCAAACAAGATTCACGATGTAATTTTTGATTTTGTCATCCATGTACACTTGCTTCACAAGCTCC
>JAHFFM010000203.1 GCA_023247935.1 Candidatus Omnitrophota bacterium
GCCCTTCATTCATGATTTTTGTGCTTCATTTATGATTTTGTATGAGGCAGAATCAGAAACCCGTGAGTGTATTATTTAAGGCTACGCTATTAGCGTAGTGGAATTTGCGGGGCTGAGCTTGTGGTTCGGTTGGCCTTTGCCGGACGTCGAATGGGGTCTAATTATCTCATTAATTAATTCGGAGAAAAGAAATGAAGAAAATTCGCTTCTTTATAGAAAATGAAAACCGCTGAAGCTCCTCCGGAATTACGGATATTTATCAAACTCTTCAACCGGGAAAAATATTTTGAGGCGCACGAAATATTGGAATCGCGGTGGCGCAAGGAAAAAGGCGAGGCACGGGATTTTTATCAGGGGCTGATTCAAATTGCCGCGGCGTTTGTGCATCTCAAGCGGGGAACGCCGGAAGGCGCGCAAAGACTTCTTGAGACCGCTACAAAATATTTTAAGCCTTATGGACCTTTCTATGGAGGAGTTAATCTGGAGGGACTTTTAACTCAAACGCGAAGCTGCCTTCTTGCGAAGAGTCAATTCCCGCGCATCTCCTTGAGCGGTTCCGGCATTCATCATGCGTAAATTTTTCAGCCGAGTATTCCGGCTCGTTGTCTTCATTTTTTTATTGGATGTCGGCATCTCAATCTATCTTTTGATGCACGACCTGAAAACTCATTTTCCGAAAGTAAATTTTTCCAAAGCGCGATTTGGCGTGGCCTCGTGGTACAGCAGGACCGATAAAAATATTAATAAGCACACGGCAAACGGGGAAGTCTTTGATGATAAAGCTAAAACCTGCGCGTCGTGGGACTATTCTTTCGGCACGCGGCTATTGGTGATTAATCCCATGAACCGGAAGTGGGTCGTATGCCGGGTCAATGACCGCGGCCCGGCCAAGCATTTAAATCGTCAGGTGGACCTCACCAAAGCCGCGTTCAAAAAAATCGCCAATCCCAAACGCGGATTGATTTATATCACCTTTATTCCTATTCGAAAATCAAACTGAGGCGTTGTGCAAAAACTTTCTCATGACAAACTTCTCAGACGCAGGCGATAATGCTAAATTGGATTGAAAGCTTCTTCTTAATGGGATAAACTTTGTCCGTTTTTGGGTTGCGGGCGATTTATCGTCCCTCCAGCTTGCAAAGGACCTCGTAAACCTTTGACAAGTTGGTGCCTGATGCGCAGGCGTCAGGTGCGGAAAGATCGGAAAATCCCTTTAAGGGGCATGATTGCTGGGTGCCATCTCCGGTAGACACGATTTACCCTCGCTAAAACTTGATTCACAACTCAAGGAGGGTCACTCGATGTCACAGAAAACTACCAAATTTGTTATTCCCATCAGAGTCGCGGAAAACCGTATTCTTATCATCCGCGGTCAAAATGTTTTGCTTGACCGGGATCTATCCGAGCTTTACGGTGCTTCTACCAAGGTATTCAATCAGGCTGTAAAGCGGAATAAGAGTCGTTTCCCCAGACATTCCCCAAGTTGAAGACTGATCAAGCCATAGACGATTGAGACAACGAGGGGGCCTGTTTGATATTGGGTTGATTCTCAAATTTTGACACGGTCGTTGTCAGCTTTTCGGGTTGTGAAAGCGTTGATCGCAAGACGCGTCAAGCGACTTGCTTTCTCAGCCGTAGAGCCTCACCAAAGAAGCTCTCATAAAGTTGATCGCCACCTGCCACGTCTTTTTTACTGCTCCCCACTCGTCTTTCAGCAGGGTCCAGCCCCGCTCAAACAGATACGCGCCCAGAATCGTCAGCCCAATCATCCACATCCTTAAAAACATCTCCATGACCTTAGGCTTGTGAGACCAGAGACTTTTACTTTCCACCAGAAAATTCAGCCGTTTGAAAATATTGTTTTCAATCTCCCAACGCAAGTGAGCCAGCTCCCGCAGGTCTTCTCCGCTCAGCCCCACGGCTGTGGTCAGGACATAAAACTCTGTACGTTCCACCCGTCCCGTCTCAGAGTTTAATTTCCATTCCTGCGCCCAGGCAACCGTCAAGCAAAGGCCTTGCCACTCAAATCCCTCAGCCCACATCACCTCGTAATCCACAAAACGCTTTCGGTCATGGCCCTTTTGTTTGAAAACTCCCTGAAGATTCAAAGCGTCATGAACACCGAAGAGGTGTTTGGCGTCCTGGACAACGGTCAGGGTTTCTTCATCCGTTTTCACCAAAAGATGACTTCCATGATCCAGGCACAACTGAAAGTCATCTTTCGTGGCGTAGAGCCCGTCACCGGCCACAATCCCGAAGAATCCTTTCCCGAGTTTCTGAAAAGCGTGCCTCAGGACCCGACGGCTGGCTTCAAGCTCATGACCGCGGCCCGGGTATCGCTCTAAATCCACCACGCCTGCCATCTTGCCATAAGCTGCAAGCACACTGGCCCAGATTCCTCCAGCCCAGTGGCCATCGACAATGCCAAGCCGAAGTTTCTTTCCGCTTGGAAGCAGGAGGTCAAAGAGGCGCTGCTCATCCGCCTTGTCGATTACTTGATACCCGATCGCCTGGATCGAAGAACGGTCCATCCCTTCCGTGACACGCTCAAGGGTCGTGTCTGAGGCCACCATCTTGCGCTTGCTTCCGCGCCACTTCCGGGCTTCCGGCGTTCTTAGAAAAGCGTCCAGATCCAAAAGACTCTTTTGCCCAAAGACCGGCATCTCCACGATACTCTCAAAGATTTGCACGGTTGGGATCTGTGGCCGCTTGCGTTTGTCCCGGATCATTTCGCTCCACTGTTTGACTTCAAAATTCTCCTCACAATATTCCCGGTATTGACCGATATTCATCTTGAAGTCTCCTATTCCGAGGGAAACTTGCAAGACCGTGCCGGGGCAGAGGACTTGCGCTTTCAGTCCTCAAAGAGAAAAGAGAGAAACAGGGCGCAACCCTCTGCCTTGTCTTATGTTTCGGCGTACAGCCGGAAAATATATCCTGTTCAAATTCCTACTTTCTCTTTTCTCTCTTTGCGTGGAGCGACCTCTTTTTAGAAAATCATTCAACTTGGGGAATCACTGGGAAAAATCCTAAAAAGCAACCAACTCAAGGCGTTTTTTCGGTCGGAGGTGTCCTTCTGGGACCCCTCAATTACATTGCTCGGTGTAATACCCCCCCTCCCTTCATGTGCCCACCGATCGGTGACCAAATAGTGTCTCTGGCGATGTAAAAACTGAGGAAAGCTTGAAGAAAGATAGAGAAGGATAAACAAACGTTAAATGGAAGCACTACGAGGGATTGTCAGTGATTGCAATATGTTATAAAAATTCGGCAGGAAGGTTTAGCAAACCGCTGCCTTAAACCGGGCTCGGCCACCTCTCCATAAATGTTTAACTATTTCTGCGAAGCTGCGCCGTCAAGGACGCAGCGTAGCAGAACGGAGGGGGCTGGATTTGAACCAGCGAGAGCCTTACAGCCCTAACGGTTTTCAAGACCGCCGCATTCGACCGCTCTGCCACCCCTCCCTCGATCCCGACTCACGATCCCATCCCAAGCGGATGAACCGATGAGCCTAAGATAAAAACTTTTTCGCGGCCTGAGGGATCTCGACCTTGCCCTCCGCAGTCTGAAAATTCTCAAGGAGACAGAGGACGGTCCGCGCAAGCGCGACCCCCGAACCGTTCAAGGTAAAAACAAACTCCGGCTTTTTCGTGTCCTGACGCCGGTAACGGATATTCGCCCGCCTCGCCTGGAAATCCCCAAATAAACTGCAGCTTGAAACCTCAAACCATTTCCCGGTCCCCGGCGCCCACACTTCCAGGTCAT
>JAHFFM010000043.1 GCA_023247935.1 Candidatus Omnitrophota bacterium
TATCTGCATCTATTCCACCTTTAGCGCGGCTAAGAAAGCTTCTTGCGGGATTTCCACTTTTCCGAATTGTTTCATCCGTTTTTTACCTTCCTTTTGCTTTTCCCAGAGTTTGCGTTTGCGCGTGATGTCTCCGCCATAACATTTACCGGTCACATTTTTCCCCATAGGCTTCACCGTCTCACGCGAAATGACTTTACCGCCGATCGCGGCCTGAATCGCAACTTCAAAAAGCTGCCGGGGTATCAGTTCTTTTAATTTTTCGCATAGCGCGCGGCCTTTGAACTGGGAGCGTTCCCGGTGAACAATCGCGCTAAACGCATCACACATTTCGTTGTTGATTAAAATGTCGAGTCGCACCAGATCGCTTTCGCGATGGTCTTTTAAGTCATAGTCCATGGAGCCGTAACCTTTAGAGATAGACTTAATGCGGTCGTAAAAATCGACGATGATTTCTGACAGCGGAAATTCATAAATGATTTTGACGCGGTCTTCGCTGAGATACTCGGTGCTTTTGTAAACGCCGCGCCGGGATTCACATAGATCCAAAATGGGTCCCATGCTAACAGGTGGAATGATGATGGAGGCTTCAACGAAAGGCTCCAAAATCGCTTCGATTTGGCTCGGATCCGGCATTTTTGTGGGATTTTCAATTTCTATGATCTCTCCCCCATAAGCTTTACGTATTTTATAAACCACGCTTGGGGTGGTGATCACGAGGTTCATGTCATATTCGCGTTCAAGCCGCTCCTGCACAATTTCCATGTGCAAAAGACCCAGAAAACCACATCGGAATCCAAATCCGACGGAGGCCGAACTTTCTACTTCATAGACAAATGAGGAATCAGAGAGTTGTAATTTTTCCATAGCGTCTTTCAAGGCCTGAAAATCCTTGGAATTCACCGGATAAATACCGGCAAAAACCATGGGCCGCACATGCTTATAGCCCGGCAATGCTTCGGATGTTGGATTTTCTACGGTTGTAATGGTGTCGCCGTTCTCAACTTCTTTGGCAGCACGAATATTGCAAGTGATGTAACCGACTTCTCCGCAGGTTAGGATTTCGCATGGCACGGGTTTGGGAGTAAGCACGCCGATTTCAAGAATATCGTAGGCGTTGCCGCTCGACATCATCTTAATTTTCATGCCTTTTTTGAGGATGCCGTTGAAAATGCGGACATACACAATCACACCTTGATAAACATCATATTGTGAATCAAAAATGAGTGCTTGAAGCGGTTTTTCTGAATTGCCGAGCGGCGCGGGAATGACTTCAACAATTTTTTCCAGCAGCTCATTTACGCCTGTACCCAGCTTGCCGCTGGCCAATATAATTTCTTTCTCGTTAATGCCAAGAATTTGATGGATTTGTTTTTTGACTTTTTCAGGTTCAGCGGTGCTTAAATCAATTTTGTTGATGACGGCAATGATTTCAAGATTATTTTCAATAGCCAAATAAAGATTGGCCACGGTTTGAGCTTCAACTCCCTGCCCCGCGTCCACTAATAAGACAGCGCCTTCACAGGCTCTTAAGCTTTTTGACACCTCATAAGAAAAATCCACATGACCGGGCGTATCAATCAGATTCAAAATGTACATGTCGCCATTTGGGCGGCGGTAATTGATTTTGACAGAACTGGCTTTGATGGTTATGCCGCGTTCCTGTTCCAGAGCCATATCGTCTAGAAGTTGATTGTGGAATGTCCGACTGTCAATGGCTCCGGTTTTTTCCAGGATGCGGTCCGCTAAAGTGGATTTTCCGTGATCCACGTGGGCGATGATGGAAAAGTTGCGAATGCGCGACTGGTTCATTAAAAATTAAAGGCAAACTCGCGGCCGAATTTTACAAGAGATTCAGCCAGCGCTTGAGAGGTTGCCTCGGAATAAATTCTGAGTATAGGTTCGGTTCCCGACAAGCGGAAAAGCAGCCAGCTGTCGTCATTTAAAATAAATTTCATCCCATCCTGCGCTTTTAATTCTTTTACCTTGTGACCCAGGAGCTCTTTGGGCGGGTTTTTGGACAGAGCGCCGAAAAGCTTTGGTTTTAGTTCATTCGGGTAATCAAGATCATTGCGGACGTAAGAAAGTTTGCCGAATTCCTTTTCAATACCGCCCAGGATTTCCTCAAAGGATTGTTTGCGCATGGCCATCATTTCCATGAGGAGCATGGCGGACAACATGCCGTCACGCTCATAAAGATAATTTTGAAAACCAATGCCGCCGGATTCTTCTCCGCCAATGAGAACATTTTCTTTTCTCATGATGTCGCAAACGTATTTGAATCCAATGGGAGTTTCATGAATTTTTAAACCTAACTTTTTCGCCACTTTGTAAATTAGCATGGTGTTCGAGATGGTTGTCACCACGCTTCCTTTTTTGTTCAGATCCTCCACCATGTGGATCATGATAAGCGACAGGATAATGCCCGGCGACACAAAATCTCCGCCCTGACGAATCGCGCCGATACGGTCCGCGTCACCGTCTGTGGCCACGCAAAGGTCATGTTCTTTCTTTTTCATGATTTCGGAGGCACCGAGCAGGTTTTTTAAAATCGGTTCCGGTGCGGTTCCGCCGAACTTGATGTCTCGTTCGCCGCGAATCGTCGTAATCTTAATTTTTCCGCCTGAAAGAATGTTTTCGATGAAATTTCCGCCGACGCCGTGCATGGAATCAACCAGAATGCGATAAGGCGCACTTTTAATTAAATCAATTTTGAGATAGCTTTTGAGGTATTCAAGATATTTGTCGTTGAGATTACGGATTTCGGGGTTTCCGGGCGTAAACTCGCGTTTGAGAACCGGCGATTTTTCAAAATAGGTTTCCACGGCATCCGTGATGTTTTTTTCAGCGGAGCCGCCAAAATCCGTTTTGATTTTAACCCCGTTATAGCCCGCAGGGTTGTGGCTTGCCGTGATCGCGATGCCGCCGTCATACTTTTGATCCACGATGGTAAAGCTCACAGCGGGAGTCGGGCAGGCACGGTCCGAACACAGGGTTTGAATGCCGTTGGCGGTTAAGATTTGGGCAAAACGCTGAGCGAATTCTTCCGAGTTTTTGCGCCTGTCGTAGCCGATCACAATCTTTGGCTGTTTTGAGCCCTTGGTTTGTTTCATATAGTCAGCATATGCCTGCGCCACAATAGAAACATTTTCCATCGTGAAATCTTTATCCATTAAGGCGCGCCATCCATCCGTTCCGAACTTAATCATGTGTTTCTCATCTCCCGAATTGCTTGAGCGGCATCCGGCGCGCCAAAAATTGCGGTGCCCGCAACTAAGACATTAGCGCCTGCCTTGATTGTTTCTTTTGAGGTTAAACGGTTAATGCCACCGTCCACCTCAATATCTCCTGAAAATTTTTTGCGCAATTCGCTGATTTTTGGAAGCACTTCCGGCATAAACGCCTGACCTCCAAAGCCCGGATTAACGGTCATTAGCAGCACTAAATCCGCCTCATTTAAAACAGAATCAATCATAGAAAGCGGCGAAGCTGGTTTAAGAGAAACGCCCGCACGTGTATTGTGCGAACGGATTAATTTCAACACTTCTTTGAGATTGCCATGACAGGCTTCCGCGTGGATGGTTACGCTGTCTGAACCGGCCTCCACAAAACTTGGAATATGCTTCTCCGGATTTTCAATCATCAAGTGGGTATCAAGCGGGAGTTTGGTGATTTTACGAATGGCCTTGACGATAAAAGGCCCCACGGTCAGGTTGGGCACAAAATGACCGTCCATGACGTCGATATGAATCCAGTCGCAGCCGGCAGACTCCACTTTTTTGATCTCCGCGGCTAGGTTCGAAAAGTCCGCCGCCAAAAGAGATGGGACTATTTTAATGGGTTTTGTCATGTCGCCTGTTCTATTTTCAAATCTTGTTATTGACCTACGTAAAAATAATGAAATAAACGGGTCCTGTCACATGAAACCTATTCTTATTTATCCAAAAACGCTATCAGGACCTCAAGAAAAGACTTCGGGTTGCGATGTGCTGTCCTTTTTGGATAAATAAAGATAGATTTCATGCGCCACCCGTTTGTCTCATTATTTTTACGTAACTTAATAGTATAGCAAAAAAATACCCGATCAGGCATGGGTAAAATGCAGGAGATCTCCGAATTCCTTTTCTGATTTAGACGGGCCTACTATGGCAAGATTTAAGGAAGAGGTTTTAAACAAGTTTTGGGCGACACGCCGGATATGGTCCGGATTGACAGCCTCCACTCGCTTTAAAACCTCTTCGACGGTACGGATGCGGCCAAGAGTGACTACATTTTCACCCGCCCAAAGCATTTGATTCATGCTGTTTTCAAGGCCAAGCTCCAGCTGACCCAAATAAAAATCCTTGGCGCGGCGAAGTTCATCCGCGGAAACCGGTTCTTTTGAGATTTTTTCCAGTTCTTTCAAAATGACTTCAATGGCTTCTTTGACTTTTTTATTGTCCACGCCCGCAGAAACAACAAAAGCGCCTGTTTCCTGATAGCGTCTGACGCCGGAGCCCACATCGTAAGCCAGGCCCCTTTCCTCTCTTACTTCGTTAAAAAGACGGGAAGACATGTTTCCACCGAGGATTACATTTAGAATGTCCAGCGTGTATTCGTCTTCATGGTCCCTTGGAGGTGAATGTAAAGCCATGGCGAGATGGGTTTGTTCCGTTGCTTTTGTAAAAAGCTTGGTTTTGGGTTTTTGTTGTTTCTTGGCAAAGGGCTCTTCTTGATTCGCGGGTGGCTTTTGTTTTTGCGAGAAGTTTTTTTGGGTTGAGCACAAAAGCGCATCTTGGTTGATATCGCCAGCAGCCACAATGGTAATGGAGTTTGGTTGATAATGAATGTCTCGATAACCGCCAATATCTTTGGCTGACATGGCGCCAACCGTTTCCAAGGTTCCCGCGATAGGACGGCCCAGCACATGCCCCTCCCAGACAATTTCAGATAAAAGCTCGTCAGCCAGCTGCGAGGGCTGGTCCTGGGTCATCTTGATTTCTTCCATGATTACGGTGCGTTCTTTTTCTACGTCGGAGTCTTTAAGCGAAGCGTGCAACACCATGTCTGAAAGCACGTCGAATACGTTTTCAAAATGCTTTCTCCCCACTTTTGCCAGAAAACAGGTGTATTCTTCGGAAGTAAAAGCGTTCATGCTGCCGCCCACGCCTTCAATGGATTCTTTAATTTGGTTCGCTGTGCGGGAATGAGTTCCTTTAAACACAATATGTTCGAGAAAATGAGATACTCCGCCAAGCCTAGGCTCTTCGTGGCGCGCGCCGACATGAACCCAAATGCCTGTGGACACAGAATTTCTTTCTTTCATCGGCACGGCAATCACGCGAAGTTTGTTTTCCAAGGTCGTTATTTGATAAGTATCCGGCATTTATTTCCCCAATCTTTTGGATTCCAAATAGGCTTGCAATATGAGTGTTGCCGCCAATCGGTCACTTTGTTGTTTTTGTTTTTCACGGGACAGGCCTTGCTGGATCATAAGTTTATCCGCTTGCAGGCTTGTTAACCGTTCGTCCCAAGTTTTGATGGGAATGGAGAATTGCGTCTGTAGCTTTTCAATCCATTCGATTGTTTCTTTTGCTTTCGGGCCCATACTTCCGTTCATATTCACCGGCAAACCCACGACAATTTCATTTACTCCGTACTCGGCGCAAATTTTGGCCAGCGCTTCCATTGTTTTTTGCTTATTTTGCACTTCAATGGTTTGCAAGCCTTGAGCCGTGAATCCAAGTGGATCAGAAACCGCCACCCCTATTCTTTTTGTCCCGAAATCAATCCCTAGAATTCTCACAGCTTTTTGGCTAGCAGCGCAGCTTCTTCCGAACGCCCTTTTTGACAAATCAAAGTGCCGCGCGGGGTCTGAACCGCCACAATGCCAGATAAGCCTAGCACAATCAGCGGCGTAGAGGTTTGATTAATGATTAGTGAATCCTCAGCTTCCTGGTGGTAGTAAAGACCTTCGGCATAAACATTGGCCGTATCACGCGGTGATTTTTCAAGCAGCATGTCCCAGCTTCCCATGTCACACCAATCCATGGACGCGGGACAAACCAGGATATTGGACGCTTTTTCCATTAATGCATAATCAATGGAAATATTAGGAAGTTTTTTGTATGAAGCCTCCAAATTTTTAAAATTGAAGGATTTCGCGAATACGGGGCAATTTTTTTCTATCGCTTTTTGAAAAACATCCAACCGCCAGGTAAACATGCCAGCATTCCAATAAAATTTCTTGGCTTTCAAATATTTGAGAGCTTTTGCACGATCCGGTTTTTCCACGAATCTTTTCACCCGGAAAGCGCTGTATTTATTTGAAAAATGCTTTCCCTTTTCAATGTAGCCATAACCCGTGGCCGGAAAAGTCGGTTCAATGCCGATTGTCACCAGCATTTCCGATTGGGCCGCCAGGCGGATCGTTTCATCAACGGTTTTTTTAAATAAGGCCACATTTTTGATCAAGTGGTCGGCTGGGAAAAAGGAAACGGTTTCGTTAGGTTCGGTGATTTGCCTTAACTTTGCGCAAGCCAGATAAATGGCCGCGCAAGTATTGTTACGAAATGGCTCAATAAAAATATTACTCTTCTCCATCTTTGGCAATTCTTCGCGGATCATCGCGGCATGCTCGCTGGTGGTAACCACATAAATATTGTCTTTGCCGTAAATTCTTGCCAAGCGGTCAAATGTGTTTTGAAGCAGCGATTTCTTGCCTTCAAATTGAATCCGGTATTTGGGGAATTTGCGATGCGTCAGAGGCCAGAATCTTTCGCCTTGCCCACCGGCCATGATAACGGCTTTTGCCATTCTAATCTCCTTTTTGAACCGCTAAACGCAGCGGCCGTATGAATTTTTGAACAAACTGAGGTGCTTTGAGTTTGGGGTTTTCGGTCAAAGCCCGAACAATGGAGCTGCCAACAATGACTCCGTCCGCGTATTTTGCCACTTCTTTTGCCTGTTCGGGTGTGGACACGCCAAAACCCACACAAACCGCTCTCTTGGAATGCTTGCGCAGCGCGGAAACCTGCCCCAAAACTTCCTTGGAAATAGTTTTTCCTGAACCTGTAACGCCCGTAATAGAGACAAAATAAACGAAACCGCGCGAGGCTTTTAGAATCATTTGCTGGCGCGCCGTTGTGCTTGTAGGAGCCACCAAATAAACAAGATCAAGGCCGCTTTTTTTGAAAACCTCGGAAATTTCGCGTCCTTCATCCGGCGGCAAATCAGGAATAATGACGCCGTCTACACCCGCCCGTTTGGCGTCTTTTGCGAATTTTTCTAATCCGTAATGATTGATCGGGTTCAAATAACTCATCAAAGCAATGGGCGATTCGGAGCGTTGACGCGCGCGGCGCACGGTATTTAAAATTTTTTCAAGCGTCACGCCTTTGGACAGCGCACGCTGCGAGGAAGCTTGGATAACCGGACCGTCCGCCAACGGATCTGAAAAAGGCACGCCGATTTCAATCAAATCCACGCCTTCTTTTTCCATTTCCGGAATCAAAGCTTCCGTCATTGCAAGATTCGGGTCACCCGCGGTGATAAACACCACCAATGCTTTTTGTTTCTTTTTTTGAAGATCTGAGAATTTTTTTTCTATCCGGTTCATAAATGGAGAACTTTTGAAACCTGTTGAACGTCTTTATCGCCGCGGCCTGAGAGACACAGCGCTAAAGTGTCGTTGGATTTGAAGCGGCGTTTATTTTTTAAAAGGTAACCAATGGCATGCGCCGGTTCAAGCGCGGGAATAATCCCTTCTGTTTCACTCAAAGCTTTCATGCCCTCCAAGGCTTCTTTATCCGTAGCGGCCACATATTCCGCACGCTTGATAGATTTGAGATAGGCGTGCTCAGGGCCAACGCCGGGATAATCCAGGCCCGCCGAAATAGAATGCGCCAATAAAATCTGCCCATGCGCATCCTGCAAAATCTCACTTTTCGAACCATGCAGCACACCGACTTTGCCTTTACTTAATGTGGCTGCATGTTTGGTGGTGTTTAAACCCAATCCCGCCGCTTCCACACCGATCATTTTGGAATGAAAATTAAGATAGGGATGAAAAAAACCAATGCTATTGGAGCCGCCACCAACACAAGCCACGAGATAATCAGGCTGTTGCCGCTTTGCTTTTTTGAATTGAGAGATGGTTTCCTGTCCAATCACGGATTGAAAGTTCCGCACCATCATAGGATAAGGATGCGGTCCAATTACGGAGCCGATGATGTAATGGGTGTCCCTCACGTTTGTCACCCAATCGCGGATAGCTTCATTTACCGCGTCTTTTAAGGTTTGAGAGCCCGATTTCACGGGAGTCACGCGCGCGCCAAGGAGTTTCATGCGAAACACATTCAATGCCTGACGCTCCACGTCCTCAGCGCCCATATAAACATCACATTGAATGCCAAAAAGCGCGCAAACTGTTGCCGTGGCCACGCCATGCTGGCCCGCGCCGGTTTCCGCAATTACGCGTTTTTTATTCATTCGGCGGGTTAAAAGCACTTGCCCGAGCGTGTTGTTGATTTTATGGGAGCCGGTATGAAGAAGGTCTTCGCGTTTTAGGAAAAGTTTTTTGACGCCCAAAAGCTTGGCGAGGCGTTTGGCTTCGGTTAGCGGCGTAGGACGTCCTGCGAAATCATGCAAATAACCTTTGAGCTCATTTTTAAAGCTGGGGTCGGATTTGGCTTGGCGATAACATTGCTCCAGCTCATCCAGCGCAGCCATCAGCGTTTCGGGAACGTACTTACCGCCATAAATCCCGAAATGACCCTTCTTATCCGGCAAGGACTTTTTTTTAAATGAACGATTTGGCATGAACAATAAAATCTTTTATCAGTTGAATGTCTTTTTTGCCCGGCGATTTCTCGACACCGCTGGAAACGTCAACGCCATAAGGCGTGAACAGCCGGAATAAGTCTTTTAAACTTTCTTTTTTTAATCCGCCGGAAATGATCACAGGTTGCGTTAATTTCAAGTGCGCCAATAGGTTCCAGTCAAATTTTTGACCCGTGCCCCCATAATTTCCGGCCACCGCAGCATCCAGTAAAATCGCATCCGCGGGGTAATTTCTTATTATAGCCAAATCCGCCTTGTTTTGAATACGAAAAGCTTTAAGCACTTTTAGTCCTGAAGCGCGGAGTTTTTTGGCTTGAGAAGGCGGTTCATCCCCGTGAAGTTGGACTGTATCCAGGCCGCCTATTTTGGCAATTTTTAAAATTTCAGAGTTACCTGAGTTTACGAATACACCCACCTTCGAAATCCATGGGCCCAGGCTCCGGCTGATTTTTTTGGCTTGAATGGGAGAGATGCGTCGCACACTTTTGGCAAAAACAAATCCGACCGCATCCGCACCCGCTTTCTCGGCAGCCAAAGCATGCTTTATTTCCTTAAGACCGCATATTTTGATCCGAATCATCTAGGTTTTCCTAAGAGACGGCTCAAGGCCTTGCCGGGTTTTTTTTCTTTCATCAGACTTTCCCCCACCAGCGCCGCATCCGCGCCGACGGATTTTAAGCGATGGAGGTCTTCCTGGGTGTAAATGCCGCTTTCAGTTACAAAAATTGTTTTAGGCGGGATGCTCGGGGCGAGAGCTTCGCTTACTTTTAAATCCACGTTAAAAGTTTTCAGGTCCCGGTTATTCACCCCGATAATTTTCGGCTTTAAGGGAAGAATTTTTTTAAGTTCAGCGGCATTATGCACCTCAAACAGCACATCCAAACCTAGTTTGCTTGCGATGCCAAAAAAAGAAGCCATTTGTTTTTTTGAAAGACACGCGGCGATTAAAAGAATGGCGTCGGCGTTAAGCAGCCGCGATTCATAAATTTGGTATTCATCCACAATAAAATCTTTACGAAGTACGGGTAGCCTCACTTTTCTTTTGATTTGCTGAATAAAGGACAGTTCCCCGCCAAAATATTTTTTATCCGTTAGCACGGAAATAGCGGAGGCGCCGCCTTTCTCATAGTCGCCCGCGATTTTAACGGGATTGAAATTTTTTGAGATCAAACCCTTTGAAGGTGATTTTTTTTTGATTTCTGCGATCACATTCATTTTATTTTTTGCGTAAATAGCCTTGCTGAACGTAAATTTTTTAGCGGGCAGCGCAAAGGCTGTTCTTTTGAGGACGGTAGTCGGCACTTTTTTCTTGGATACCTGCATTTCTATTTTTTTATCGCGGATAATTTGTTTCAGAATATTCATGCGTTTTGCTTTGAAAAATCCGTGATTTGCTTCAGTTTTTTCTCGACCAAGCCTTTTTCCAGGGTTTCCATGGCCATCAAGAGTCCCTGCTTGATGGATTTTACTTTTCCGGCCGTGTAAAGCGCGGCCGCTGCGTTCAGAGAAACAATTTTTGAGAACGCACCACTGTCGCCTTTTAAAACTTTTAGAGCCGCTTTCTTGGCATCCTCGGGAGTTTGGCAGCGAATGCTTTCCATGGATTCTCTTTTGAGCCCAAAATCTTCAGGAACCGCCTTGTACGTGGAAATTTCACCGTCTTTTAATTCGGCTATCTTCGTCTCGCCGCTGATACTGATTTCGTCCAATCCATCCATGCCATAAACCACCATGGCTCTTAAGCAGCCCAATTTTTTTAAAGCCTTTGAAACGAGCTCGACCAAGCGCTCTTCGTAGACGCCTACAATCTGATAAGGCGCTTTTGCGGGGTTCGACAAGGGTCCTAGAATATTGAATAACGTTTTGCCCTGAATACGTTTACGGGCTGGCATGGCCGCCTTGACGGCAGGATGAAAGACAGGCGCAAAAAAGAACCCGAAGCCGGTTTTTTCAAGGCTTTGAGCCACCTTCTCCGCCGGAAAATCAATTTTCACGCCTAGCATTTCGAGTAAATCCGCGCTGCCGCAAACGCTGGAAACAGAGCGATTTCCGTGCTTGGCTACACGCGCACCCGCGGCGCAAGCGGTTAAGGCGGATAAAGTGGAGATGTTTAACGTTTTTTGGCCATCCCCTCCGGTACCGCATGTATCAAGCAAATCAGGGAAATTTTTAGGCAATTTCACGGCGTTTTCACGCATTACCTGTGCTGCGGCGGCGATTTCATCAGCCGTTTCCCCTTTTTTTCTTAAAAGCAGAAGGAAGCTCTCAATTTCCTGGTCCGGCACTTTGCCGGTCATAAGATTTTCCATAAAACTTTTCATTTCGAGCGGCGTTAACGCTTTTTTTTGCCGGAGTTTGGTGAGCGGGCTTACTGCCCTGCTTGTAGCCATGCTAGCGGGTCAGGCTCAGGAAATTTTTGAGCAGCTCTTTTCCTGAGGAAGTCAAAATGGATTCGGGGTGAAATTGCACGCCGAACACAGGATAAGTTTTGTGTTGAAGACCCATGATTTCTTTTTCTTTGGTTTCGGCGGTAATTGTTAAAACTTTGGGCAAACTTTTTCTCTCAACCAAAAGCGAATGATAGCGCGTGGCGTTGAACGGGTTATCCAGCCCTTTGAAAATTCCTTTGCCGTTATGATGAATGGGTGAAGTTTTGCCATGCATTTGACGGTCGGCGCGAATAACTTTTCCGCCATAAACCTCTCCCAGGCATTGATGCCCTAGACAAACCCCTAAAAGCGGAATTTTAGGACCAAGTCCGGCAATAACTTCGTTGGAAATACCCGCGTCTTTTGGTGAGCCCGGTCCCGGAGAAATCACGACACGACTGGGTTTTAGTTTCAAAATCCCGGCAATCGATATCTCGTCATTTCGAAATACTTTAAGCTCTTGACCCAACTCTCCGAGATATTGCACCAGGTTATAGGTAAATGAGTCATAATTATCAATCATGACAATCATAAAAGGCCTCTTTCACCGTTTTCGGCGATCTGAATGGCGTGGATAAGGGCCTTCGCTTTATTGACAGTTTCCTGGTATTCCTTTTCAGGCACGGAATCAGCCACAATGCCCGCGCCCGCCTGAACCGTGGCAACGCCTTTTTTGACCAGAATCGTGCGGATCGCGATGCAAGAATCTAAATTTCCCGAATAGCTGAAATAACCCACCACACCCGAGTAAAAACCTCTTTTTTGGTTTTCCAGCTCATCAATGATTTCCATAGCGCGTACTTTTGGCGCGCCCGAAACTGTGCCAGCAGGGAAAGTATTTTTCAGCAAATCAAACACGGTTTTATTTTTTTTTAACTGGCCTTCCACGAGACTGACAATATGCATCACATGAGAATATCGCTCGATAGTCATGAATTCGGGCACATGCACGGTTTTGAATTCACAAACACGCCCTAAGTCATTTCGTCCCAAATCAACAAGCATCAAATGCTCGGCGCACTCTTTGGTGTCCGCAAGAAGTTCTTTTTCGAGCTTGGCGTCTTCCTGCTCGGTTATCCCTCTGCGCCGCGTACCGGCAATGGGCCGCAGCATGGCTTTTCCATTTTCGCAGCGCACGTGAACTTCGGGCGAAGAACCCACAAGCTGAAAACCGCCAGCGTCC
>JAHFFM010000204.1 GCA_023247935.1 Candidatus Omnitrophota bacterium
TTGCCCGCAGCGCCCCGGAACAAATCATAAGCTTTAAAGAAAATATCCTGGACTTCTTCCATGCCATGATCCGCCATCCATTGTGCCCAAATTTCATTGGAAAATTCCCGTTCCAAAACGGATTCAAGGCTGCGGCGCATTAGAATTTGCGCTTCCGGGCGGCTCAAAACAGAAAAAGAAGGATCCACACCGCATTCCACCGGATTTTCGCGTAAAACTCTCGCGCAAAAACTATGAATGGTGCCGATCCACGCGTTTTCTATTTGTCTTCGGTCTTCGTGGCGCCCCAAAGCCGTCATCTTCTCGGTCAAACGCTCCTTCATTTCATTAGCCGCTTTATCGGTAAAAGTTACGGCAAGAATATTCCCGGTGGAAGTTCCGGGCTTCAAGAGAGCTTCCAAATATCTTTCCACCAGCACACGCGTTTTTCCTGAGCCGGCTCCCGCGGAAACGCAAACCTGTTGACCAAATGAATCCACGGCTTTTTTTTGCTCGGCGGACAATCCCGTGGATTTGATTTTATTTTCCATTTTCCATCTCCGAATAAATCAAACGCCATGCCTCGTACCGGCAAACGGGATTATAAGCGCAATATTTGCAGGATTTGGATCGAATTGAAATATTTCCCTCTTGAATCTCGGAAACTATCTTCACGATGTCGCTTTCCGCCTTTTGCAAAATCTTGTCAAAATTATCCTTGGTTTCCATCCGCTTTCTATTTGAAAACCCTAAATCCCCGCGAATCGATTCTAAATATATCCCCTGCTCGTCGTCCTTTTGTAAAAATCTTAGTTCGGCGCCAACCGGCTCAAGGCCAAAAACACGCTTTGCAGCCAAAAGATAAATAGGAAGTTGAAGGCCCAAACCCTTATCCATTTCTTTTCTGAGCTGCCGCTCGCCTAATTTATAATCAACCACCAACGCCCGCTTGCCGTCCGGCATCACGTCCAGCCGGTCTATGGCGCCGCGTATAAGAATTTTTCCATCGAGCTCCAAATGTCCATGCTGGTTCTCATCCGGTTTCTTTTTTCCAAAATCAATTTCGAAAGCCCTTGGCGTAAAATTTCTATTTTTGAAAAATACCGCTTCTTTTGAGGCGAACAAGGAAAGCGTCCTTTTCATTTTTTGACGGATAATATTTTGGCGATACAGAGGATCTTTGGAAAACGGGCTACCGGAAAACATTTCATCCAGAATTGTGAATAATCTCCGCCTCACCTCCTCCTGATTTTCCCAGAATTCACGGCTCTTTTTTTCCTTTTCGGGAAGCGCCTGATAAAATTGAAAAAGAATGTTGTGAAACAAGCTCCCCATCCAGCGATTTTGCTGATCTTCAGATGGTTCTTGAAGTTCCAGCACATAATCTGAAAAGTGCTTGAAGGCGCAAGTCGCGAACGACTCAAGCCAAGTGGCGCTGAACGGACCGCGAATTTGGCGGAATTTTTGAAGAATCTTAGGATCTTTTATTTGAGCGTGATCCGTTTTGAGTCCGGCCTCGAGTACCCACTGAAATCTCGAGCGCGCATTCCAGGCGGAAACCAAAGAAACTAGAATATCTTTTTCGTTTTGTAGGAGCTCAAATCCTGTAAAAAAAGCAGCTTGAGCAAGATTTCGTTCCGCCTGTCTCATAGCCTGCCATCGCCCCAGCCCATCAATGGCCGCTATTTTCTTCTGGATTGGCAAAACCTCCTGATTAAAACATGCCAAAGTTTCTTGAACAAAAAAAGAACGAAATGCCAGCCGACCCTCTTCGTCTCTCAAGGGATAGGACAAATAGAGATGGTTTTTGGCGCGGGTGCAGGCCATGTAAAAAAAGTAATGCTCTCCCGAAAGGCGTTTTTTTCTTTCCTCGAGTATAGGTTCATTCTGATTAATGACGCGCCGGTCATCATCTTTGAAAAAAGCATGCTCCATGATTTCTTTCGGAAAAGAACCCTCCGTCAAACCGCCGATAAAAACAACTTTGTATTCTTTTGGAAGAGCCATCACCACGTCATAAACCTGTACCCGGTTTTTCCCGGACGGCTTCAGGGAAAAGAGGCCTCCTTCGAATGACCGCAGCAAATCTTTTTGCACGGATGGTACCGAAAATTCATCAGGCGTTGTTGATTCCACAAATCTCAAGATCTCACGAATGGAATGCATGGCCATTGCGTCCATTTCCGCCGCGACATCTTCCTGCTTGGTAAGCGTGCCCACGAAATCCTGGATTCTTTTGGATAATTGTCCCGGGGTTTTGGAAGAAAGCCAATTGTTTTCAAGCGCGATGAGAGACTCCAAAAATTCTTTCGGACCGGACTGGCCTGAAGATAAAGCCAAAAGCGACTCTCTCCCCTCAACCACACCATGCGAAGCCATTTTTTTTTCGAATTCGGCTACTTCGCGTTCATCCGGAACCCTATTGAGATAGTTTGATTTCATAAGGAATAAAAGATCTTCCCGCTTCCAACCGTCGGCAAATAAACGGATAACCCTGAAAAGCACACGCGACAAACCGCTTTCAAGCAGCTTTTTTCTTTCATGAAGATGAAATGGTATTTCGTACTCGCCAAAAACCGAAGCCAGTACTTTCTCAAGTCCGCTCAACGAACGGAAAATCACGCAAAAATCACTGTAATGAACTTCCTTTTCCCGGTGCAGTCTGCGGATTTCTTGCGCGACCATTTCCATTTCAGAACGGGAATTTTCTCCTTGCAGCACTTTCACAGATTCTTGCGAATTTTGGAATGGAGTAGGCGAAGCCATAAAAAGATTTTGCTCTAAATGAATCAGGGCCGGATCTTGCGTTCTTTTTTGAGAAATCGAAGCAAAAGAGGCATTTTCTTCAAAACCAATTCCTTTTAAAAATTTTCTCGTGTTTTCCGGGTATTCAAAAATAAACTGGCGGCCGCTGGATTTAGCGGGAATCGTCAAAGCCGCTACAACGCGCTCAGCGCGGCGCGTCACAATTTCAATTAACGCTTTTTGCGCACCGGTAAAATGATAAAATCCGTCAAAAATTACCAAATCAGCCTTTTCGGTTCCCTCCCAATTTTCCGAGGCAAGCCGCTGAATATTCTCCTCGGGCTCTGACATTCCCAAAGAATGCAATCTTTCTTCATAAAGCTTCATCACCACAGAAAAATCCCTGTATTTCGCGCGGAAAATGGGATCGGATAAAAGTTTTTGAGCGCGGGTTTCAAATTCCGGGATGCTTAAAAGTGCGGATTTGAATTCTTGCACGGTTTCGGACAAAAGCTCATGGAATCCAGGCAAATCTCGGATTTGATCAAAATAAGGGAGCTCCAGGGTTAAATCTTCAAGAATCCCTCTGAATAGAGATTGCCTTAACATTTCCGTAGGTCTTGCAACAGCTCTCGCACCAAGCAAACGAAGCGTCAAATCATGAATGGTAAGAATGTGAACGTTAAAAAGACCGGGAACGTCTTTGCGAAGCACAAGGCTTTGGATGCGGCTGGCATGCTCACGGTTTGGCAGCACAAAATAAGCACGACTGTCCAACCCGCCAGGCGATTTCAAAATCTCCTTACGAAAAACGTCAATGCAATAGGTGGTCTTGCCCGTACCCGGACCGGAAACGAGCAACTCAAGCTTAGACATTGGTAGAATTTAAGCGCCGGTACCTTTCAGCCCGGTTTCCAAAATCCCCCTTTCAAACCGTACGTGAGCTATTCGACTCATACGGCTTACCGAGGGTTGTTCATCTTGATGCGTGCGA
>JAHFFM010000205.1 GCA_023247935.1 Candidatus Omnitrophota bacterium
GCAGCTGACTCATAATCAGCGGGTCCCTGGTTCAAGTCCAGGCAGGCCCATTTTTGGGTTTTAGTTGCCTGGTTTCCGCCAAAGGCGGACCCGCCTCTGGCGGGCAAGTCCAGGCAGGCCAAGAGTGTAAGAATTAGAGTAGGGCAATTAGCTCAGTTTGCGCCACAAAACTTGGCGCATCCGCTGAAAAAAGAATCACTGTTAAGAAGGGGTGCGTAGCTCAGTTGGTTAGAGCGTACGGTTCACATCCGTAAGGTCACAGGTTCGAGCCCTGTCGCGCCCACCACTTGGATTAGGGTAAGTCGGATGAACTGGTGATGCATCCGCCGATGTTTTATGGCGGAAGTTAGAGCGTACGGTTCACATCCGTAAGGTCTCAGGTTCGAGCCCTGTATTGCCCACCATGAATTTTTTAAGCGAGTGGGCAATGCAGACTCGAATAGGAGTCGCGTCCTCAAGCATTAACTTAGAGGTATTATGACCACATCCATCAATGAACAAATGAAAATCCTCGCCGAACTTCAAAAAATCGACACGGATGTTTATCGTTTAAAGAAAGAATTATCCACACATCCAGAAGCTCAAAAAAAGCTTGAAACAGAGTTTGAAAAAAGAAAAGTTTCCGTCAAGTCTGCCGAGGACGCCCTAAAGGCTATGCAGCTGAAGCAAAAGCAAAAAGAATCCGATTTGGCGTCAAGCGAAGACAAAATCGCAAAACTTCAGACCCAGCTTTACCAGCTTAAAAGCAATAAAGAATATGCTGCTATGGACCATGAAATCAAAGGATTGAAAGCGGATAAATCTTTGTTGGAAGAAGATATTTTAAAAATTCTTGATTCCGTGGATGAGGCCAAAGGTTTATTGGCGAAAGAAAAAGAAGTATTGGCAAAAGAAGAGAAATTACATCAAACTCAGTTGGCTGAGCTCAAGAAAAAATCAGATGAGCTCAATCAGCAAGTTGCCCAAGAGGAAGGAAAGCGAAAAACCTACACTCCCGGCATTGAGGCCAGACTTCTTTCCCAGTATGAAAAAATTCTAAAAAGTCGTGAAGGCTTAGCTTTAGTCCCTGTCGTAAACAACGCGTGTGGAGGCTGCCATCTCGGCCTTCCCCCGCAAACAATCAATGAAATTCTCCAGCATGAGAAATTAATTGTTTGTGAATCCTGCGCGCGAATTCTGTATTGGCCCGAATGAGTCTAAAAGGTTTTGCGGATGGGGCTTCTCGGGGCAACCCAGGCGCCGCGGCTTGCGGCGTTGTTTTAAAAGACCCGCAGGATAAAACTGTGCGCACGCTGGGTTTGACAATTGGGATTACGACGAATAATGTCGCCGAATATTCCGCCTTAATTCTTTGCATGCAGGAAGCTTTGCAGCTGGGCGCTAAACGTTTGGATATTTTTACGGACAGTGAGCTGGTCGCGAAGCAGTGGAGCGGAGATTACAAAATAAAAGACGCGACGTTAAAGGTGCTTTTTATTTTGGCCTCTAATTTAAAGAAGTGTTTTGAGAATGTTTCCGTGACGCATATTCCAAGGGAGCGGAATAAACTGGCGGATGAAGCCGCAAATCACGCCTTGAATCAGCAAGAGCTTTTCAAGTAAAATAGAGTTTAGGGAAGAAAATAAGAGGATTGGACGGTCGCTCGCCGGTTTGCCGGTGGGAGGAAAGTCCGGGCTCCAAGAGCAGCGCGATGGGTAACGCCCATCCTTTCACCTTAGGGCAACTTCTAGGATGAAAGAGGATAAGAGCTACAGAGACGAGGCCTGCCGTAAGGCAGGAGTGAAACGAGCAATCTCCGCGCGGAGCAAGGTTAAATAGGGAAAGAACGTATCCGTACGAGCGCTCGCTCGTAGAGGTCCTAGACTTCTACATTTCCGGGTAAACCGCTGTTGATCTTGTCAGCAATGGCAAGGCTAGATAAATGACCGTCGTCCGCCTCTGGCGGAAACAGAACCCGGCTTACAAATCCTCTTATTTTTTTCTCAAAAACCTCCTTTTTTAAACATTCCTTATTGCGTTGTGCATTCTTTTTTGTTAGCATACCACATATAGCGTAAGCTAAAATTACCCAAAATTAACAATAAAATAGCGAGTCAGTGTGAGCTTTGTAAAAAGCTTAAACCGGTATATTTTTTTTATTACAGGTAACTTTTTTTTATTCATGCTTTTTTGCCCACAACTTTATGCGGACACCCTGATTTTAAAAAATGGGAAATACCTCAAAGGTTTGGTGGTTGAAGAGCATGAAGATAGAATTATTTTAAGCACCGAGAACGGCGAAATCCCCATTTTAAGGCGTGGAATCGAAAAAATAGATTTTGATGATCCCTCGCAAAATTTTGTCCAGTTGGGCCGCGCTTATGAGAGTAAGCAGCGATGGGGTGAAGCGCTGGGGTATTACGAAAAAGCTTTAGAGTTGAAGCCGGATATGGATGAGGCTAAAAAAGCCGTCGTCCGGATTCGAAACAATTTTTGGGCAAAGTCGTCCGCCGGACCTGTGAATGAAATTGAAAAAAAACAGGAATTGTACGAGACGTGGGGAAGAGGCGCTTTTTCTGAGAGCCGCAATAAGGTTAAGGCGGAACAAAAAGCCACGCGGACTTTGGAAGAAAATTTAGGGATTCGCCTCATAAAAAAGGGAGATTGGGTACGATTGTCGGAAGTTTCTTCAAAGAAAGATGCGGCGTTGGCAGGTCTCCGCAGAGATGATCATTTGGTGGCGGTGGATGGAAATTCATTAAGGTATTTAAATGTGGATGTAGTCGCCGAGAAAATGACAACGCCCCGTTTTTCGAGTTTTACTCTGGAGTATGACCGCGAAACTCACTTGCGAAAAAATGGAAGTGAAAAAGATTTTAAAAAATTTGGTTTTCAATTGAAATTGGACTCCGAAGGAGTTGTAGTTGAATCCGTTAGAACGCCGAGCGCCGCGTCAAAAGCCGGACTGCGGGAAGGGGATCTTTTGGTGGAAGTGGATGGCACGTCTATGCGCTACCTGCCTTTGAATAAACTCATGGATTTGATTCAAAAAAATAAAGCGTCCGAAGCGATATTTGTGGTGCGCCGCTCGGCTTTGCTTGCGCGGAGATAATTTATGGCATTGATGCAAAGAAAAAAGATATTAACGGAGCGCGGGTTTCAATTTCGCTTCGCGCGTTTTGTGCTTTTTTACATGACTCTTTGTTGTTTTGCGACGGCGGTAATAGTATTTTATGCGACGTTCTCAGTGTTGAGCGAAAAACTTGTCGGTATTTATCCTCAACATCGTTTGCCGGAAATTTTTTCTAAAGCTTATTGGGCTTTTTTTGCAGGCTTCGCGGTGTCGGTGCCTTTTTTATTTTATATCTCCCTTATGTTCTCACACAGAATCGCGGGGCCGCTGCCTAAAATTTACCGGACCCTGCAAAGTATTGGAGATGGAAATTTTGATGTGAGATTAACACTCAGAAAAAAAGATGAATTGCGTGATTTGGCAGACCATATCAACAACATGGTTGAGAAATTAAAGGAGCGCGAATCTAAAAAATGATTGCTGTTCCTAACAGTTTGTCCGGAGGCCTGAAACCTCCCCCTAGGGGGAGGTTTCTCTCTTTTTCGGCCTTTTTTTCAAGAAAGCGTGTTGACACTGAACCTCCCTGGGTGTACTATAATCCCAGATTTCCCCAAAAAGTGGGGAAAAGTGGAGGGATAAGATGTTTTACGGAGAACATGAGC
>JAHFFM010000206.1 GCA_023247935.1 Candidatus Omnitrophota bacterium
GTTTACGGCCGAACCTTTGTTGTAAGTGATATGGTCGAAAATTTCACGGATTTCATGCGGATTTTTCACCGGGATTTCAATGGGATGGCTGTTCTTCAAAGCGTCATCATGAAGTGCTGTAAAATATTCCGTGGCGACGTATTGGCTCCACAAATCCCATTCCGGAAATTTGTCGTCCACGGCTTTCGGACCCATGTAAGAAGCGAAGCCTTCGTTCAGCCAAAGGTCGGTCCACCATTCCATGGTCACTAAATTACCAAACCATTGATGCGCAAGCTCATGGTCAATCACTTCGGCCACGCGCTGCCTCGCCTGCGCGGATGAATTTTTTTCATCCACCAAAAGCGCGGTTTCGCGATAAGTCACAAGCCCCCAATTCTCCATGGCGCCCGAGGAAAAATCAGGCAAAGCCACCATGTCGAGTTTAGGCAAAGCATAAGGAATTCCGAACCAGTCCGCAAAATAAATCAGGGCATGCTGAGCCGTCTCAAGCGCGAACTTCCCCTGCTCTTTCTTGCCGGGCGTGGTCCAAACACGGATAGGCACGCCGTTTTTATCCTTGGCTTCCGAATATTCCAACTGCGCGACCACAAAACACAAAAGGTAAGTCGACATAACAGGCGTGGTGTCATAGTGCAGGGTTTTCTTTTGAGGAAGCGACCCCGCCATTTCTTTGGTAACGGGCATATTTGAAAGCGCCGTCAAATGCTCAGGCACAATCAGGGTGGCGCGAAAACGCGCTTTGGCTTCCGGTTCATCCACGCAAACAAAAGCTCTGCGGGCATCCGTGGCTTCAAATTGCGTCGCGGCGCCCCAAAACTTCTCCCCGTTCACCCTATAAGAAGTGCGGTAAAAACCGTGCATCTGGTCATTCAGCTCACCTTCATAGCGCAGGCAAAGATGGAACTTTTTGCCCGGCTTGAGGCGCTGGCCTAAATCAAAGGTGACGGTTTCAAATTTGGAATCGTAGGAGATTTTTTTAACGGATAAACTCGCGAAACCCTTTTGCGAAATCCTGGCCGAATGAATCTTCAGATCCGCCGCATGCAGCGTCAGCCGCGTGACGGGCTTGAGCAAATTAAACTCAAGAACTTCCGTGGCTTGGAACGTAAAATGCTCCAAGTCGGGCTCAAAAACCAAATCGTAAAGAACCGGCTCGATTTCTTTTTTTAAACGGTAAGGGTTCGCGTTTTTATCCAAGACTCAAACCTTCAAAAGCCCTTCAACCTCGAGCGAAATTTCCACGTCCTCACCAATCATCAAACCGCCCTGGTCCAAGGTTTTGTTGTATACGATTCCAAAGTCCTTGCGGTTGATTTTGGTTGTCGCGGAAAACGCAGAACGGGTGTTTCCCCAGGGATCTTTGATAACACCGCCAATATTCACATCCAGAACGATCGGCTTTTCCACGCCATGCATTTTCATTAAACCTTCGACCTTGACGCTGTTTTCAGTCACTTCTTTCACGCCCGTTGTTTTAAATTCAATCGTAGGGTATTTGGCAACGTCAAAAAAATCGGCGGATAAAAGATGCTTGTCGCGTTCGGGCACGTTCGTATCAATGCTGTTCACATCGATGGTGCCGGAGGCGCTCCAGGTTTCGGGTTTTCCGGGCTCGTATTCAATGACGCCTTGAAATTTTTTGAACTGTCCCTGCGTTTTGGAAATAAGGTGCTTGATTTTAAACGAAACCGACGAATGATCTAAATCAACGTTGTAAGTCGCGGCAAAAACCGGCGAAGCGAACAGCGTCAAAGCTAAAAAAAATCCTGAAATTTTCTTCTGCATGCTTTGCTCCTATGTTAAAAGTCCGACCCATTCCACTCTTGCTACATGAGTGAAGAATGATGAGTGAGGAATGAAGAATGGCGGAGTCGCTTCGCGACTTATAGAAGCCACGAAGTGGCTCCTATATTCCCAATTCATCATTCACCATTTATCATTTATCATTTATCATTCACCATCTCTTTTTTTATTAATTTATTATAACGCCAAAAAATTAACGGGTTTGCCGCATACCGATTAGTCTAATAAAATTGATGCCAAATAGCAATAAGCGGAAGTCTATAAATAGATTTTCGTTTTAGAACGGCTGTGATATAAAATACAAACACTCATGACGACCTCATCCAAAGAAGATTCAAATCTGCGTCAAGCCCACCGGCGGCAAATTTTTATTCCTATCGTCTGCCATGAATTAAAAGACGGCAAAACTTCTGGGCCGAATATCCAGATTTCCATCCGTGACTTGGGCGAAGACGGCCTTGGTTTTAAATCCAAAGTGATTTATTCGGTGGGCGTCCAATTGCAGGCGGAGATCTATTTGCCTTCGCGCAAATTCCCCATCACTCCCATTCTCCAGATCGAGCATGTAAACGCCGTTTCCGGCACGGATTTTTATTATATCGGTGCGTCATTTTTTAAAATCGATAGTGAGCAGAGAAAAGCTGTAACGGAAGCGCTTGAGGGGCTGGATCTTTACAAAATTTTGGATCAGGCTCAGGTGAATGAAGCTTCAGACATTCATTTCACCGTCGGCCAGCCTCCCATGTTTCGCAGGCGCGGGCGGCTCACGGCCATGCAAGACATCAAACCTATCGCCGAAGGCCAAATTCGCGCCATGATGTTCCCTTTGCTCAACGAAACCCAAATGGACAATTTTGAAGTAAACAAAGAATTGGATTTCGCGTTTTCCCCGAACCTGGAAACGCGCTACCGCGTCAACATGCACAAACAAAAAGGCTATGTTGAGGCGGCTTTGAGAAATATTCCCGCAAAAGTTCCGGATTTTAAAAGCCTTGGCCTGCCGGAAGATCAACTCAGAAGATTTTGCCAGGAAAAAGCGGGACTGGTTCTGATTTCAGGCAAAACGGGCGCGGGAAAAACCACCTCCCTTACCGCCATGATTGATTACGTCAACAAAAACCTCGAAAAAGTATTGATCACCATCGAAGACCCCATCGAATACATCCACAAAAGCCAAAAAAGCATCATCAAGCAGCGGGAATTGGGAAACGACACCAAATCCTACGCCGAAGCGTTAAAACACTCTTTGCGGCAAGATCCGGACATTATCGTGGTCAGCGAACTTTTGGACGGCGAATCCGTGCGCTCGGCTATGCGTGCCGCGGAAACAGGCCATTTGGTTATTTCCACCATTCACGCGCCGGATACCGCACAAACCATTGAGCGCATCCTAAATATGTTCCCGCCCGAGCATGCCAATAGCGTTTGCCAGCAGCTAGCCTCTTCCCTGATTGGAATCATGTTTCAAATGCTGGTTCCGAACAAAAAAAATGAGCTGAGCGCGGCGACAGAACTTTTGGTTTGTAATAGCGCGATTCGGACTTTGATTCGCGAAGGAAGATTTTCGCATATCGGACTAACCTTGCAAACCGGCGCCAGCCAGGGAATGCATACGCTGGAAACCTGCCTTCGCCGGCTCGTCGACGACGGAATTATTGAGGAATCCGTAGCCGAAGGCAAGATGGAACAGTTCTATTAACCTACCTAAAAATAACAAACCAAGCGGGTGGCGCATGGATGCAAGAGACCTGCTGTGGGACCCCTTATCTATAGCTGGTCATTGTCAGACGGCTTAACATTTCTGACTTTATCAAGAACCTTGAGGAATTTAGAGCGATTGCCTTTCTTAGCGCGAACATTCAAATCTTCCTCGGTTCTAAATGCAGCTATTTTCTCAG
>JAHFFM010000044.1 GCA_023247935.1 Candidatus Omnitrophota bacterium
CGGAGTTTTATCCGTGTCTATCAAAGAAAATTTCGAAAAAATCAAAGAGCGAATGAGTTTGGCCGCTAAAAAATCAGGCCGCTCTTTTAGTGATGTCACGCTTGTGGCTGTGACCAAGAAGGCGTCTACCGAGGCTATTTTGGAGGCCCAGCAATGCGGCATACAAGTGTTTGGAGAAAATCGGGTACAGGACGCTCAGGCTAAAATTCCTTCGATCATCGGCGCTCAATGGCATATGATCGGACATTTGCAATCCAACAAAGTGAAGCCCTGCCTTGAATTGTTTCAAGTGGTTCAGTCCGTGGATTCGGTGCGTTTGGCTGAAAAAATTCAAGCGGAGCTGCTGCCGGAAAATCGTTTTTTACCGGTTTTTCTGGAAGTAAACGTTTCCGGAGAAGAGCAGAAGCATGGTTTTATTCCGGAGGATATTTATTCAGCGGTGGATAAGATCAAAGGTTTTTCGCAGCTTGAAGTAAAAGGGGTGATGGGAATTGCGCCAAACACTTCGGATGCGGAATTACGCCGAGCCGCTTTTAAAAAATTAAAAGGAATTTTTACGGTTCTTAAGTCCATGAAAGACGAGCATTTTGAAATGAAACACCTTTCTATGGGGATGAGCGACGATTTTGAAATCGCGATTGAGGAGGGATCCAATATGATCCGTATCGGACAGGCCTTGTTTGGAGCCAAATCAAAATGAAAGCCAAGTCGGTTTTAACAGGTTTGAAAATCGCGGTCGTGGGCGCCGGAAATATGGGGCATGCGCTGGTGCGCGGGCTCGTAGAAAAGTCCGTTTATGCCCAAAGCATTTCTGTTTATGATCCGGACAAGAAAAAACTCGACGCTTTAAGAAAAGTTTGTCCCATCAAAATCGCGAAATCAAACAGGGTTTGCGTTTCCTTGGCGGATGTGGTGATTTTAGCCGTGAAACCGCAGATTTTACAGGAAGTGATTACGGATATCGCCACTGCGGCCGGGAAAGATGTGCTGGTGATTTCAATCGCGGCCGGAGTTCCTATCGCGAAAATCGAACAGTATTTTAAAAAGCCTTTGTCGCTTGTGCGGGTGATGCCCAATATGCCGGCTTTGGTGGGTAGCGGGATGTCCGCGTTTAGTTTGGGCAAACATGCCACGCAAAAGCATTGTAAAATCACGGAGGCGATTCTTGATTCGTTTGGGGAAAGCGCTCAGGTGCCGGAGAGGGCTTTGGATTTGGTGACGGCCGTCAGCGGTTCGGGGCCCGCTTATTTCTTTTTATTCGCTGAAAAGATGATAGAAGCGGCTTATGAGCTGGGAATGAAGGCTGAATTGGCCAAAAAACTGGTTTATCAAACCGCTCTTGGCAGCGCTAAGGTTATGATGCAAACTCAGGAAGACCCTGAGGATTTGGTGGCAAAAGTGGCCTCAAAAGGCGGTACGACAGAAGCGGCTCTTGGCGTATTTCAGAAAAAAGGTTTGGGGCGATTGGTGCATGAAGCGGTGAAAGCCGCGCAAAAACGTTCGATTGAATTGAGGAAATAATATGTTTGCCGTTGGAAATCTATTCCAAGCTTTGGGATCCGTGACGAATACTGTTTTGGAGATTGTGACTTGGCTTATCATTATCCGGGCGCTTTTAAGCTGGGTGAGTCCCGACCCTTCAAATTCTATCGTTCAATTTATTGAACGAACCACAGAGCCCATTCTTCAACCTTTTCGTTCGCTGATCCCTTCTTATAAAATCGGAATTGATTTGTCCCCGCTACTCGCCATTCTTGCACTGCATTTTTTAAAGATTTTTTTGGTTCGCACTCTTTTCGATCTCGCGGCGCGATTTTAAGGTTAAATCATGGATTATAAAAGCACTCTCAACTTACCGTCGAATAATTTTCCCATGAAAGCGGATCTGCCGGTTCGTGAGCCGCAGATTTTGAAACAATGGGAAGATCAAAGCCTTTACGCCCAAATCCGCTCAAAATACAAAGGCGCCAAACAATTCATTCTCCATGACGGCCCGCCGTACGCAAACGGCGACATCCATATCGGCCATGCGTTGAATAAGATCCTGAAAGACATTCTCGTAAAATATAAAACGCTCCGCGGTTTTGATTCTCCGTATATTCCGGGATGGGATTGCCATGGTTTGCCGGTGGAGCATCAGCTTTTCAAAGAGCTTAAAATCACCAAATATCAAATCAGCCCCATCGAATTCCGCAAAAAGGCGCACCAGTACGCGATGAATTTTGTGGAAAAGCAGAAAGCCCAATTCAAAAGACTTGGCGTATTGGGTGATTGGGAAAAGCCTTATTTAACGCTGGCGCCTGAATTTGAGGCCGCGGTGATTGATTCTTTCGCGAAGCTCGTTGAAAAAGGTTTTATTTTTCAAAGCTTAAAACCCGTTCATTGGTGCATATCTTGTGAAACGGCGCTGGCTGAAGCCGAGCTTGAATATGACGAGAATCACATTTCTCCATCCATTTTTGTTTTATTTCCCGTCAAAAAAGAGGAATTGGATAAGAAAAAAATTTCCGCGCCGTCCGGCAAAATTTCTTTCGCGGTTTGGACAACCACTCCATGGACTTTAGCCGCGAACGTTGCCGTAGCCTTGAACCCATCTTTCCAATATGTTGGGATTCACACCAAAGCGTTTGGGACCGTTATTTTAGTGGAAGACCGCTTGCAGCCCTTATCCGAAATGCTTTTGCCCGAAGGCGCACCGGTTTTTAAAGTGCAGGGGAGGGATTTGGAAGGGGTGACGGCGGAGCATCCTTTCATGAACCGTCCTTCGCAAGTGGTGTTGGCGGATTATGTTTCGCGCGAAGACGGTACCGGCTGCGTGCACACGGCTCCGGGTCACGGCATGGAAGATTATCGCACCGGGTTGAAATACAAACTGCCTATTTTGGTGCCCGTGGATGGAAAAGGAATTTTTACAAAAGAGGCGGGGAATTTGGCCGGAACCCCGATTTACAAGGCTAATGAGCCGATCATTGCGGAGCTCACCCAAAAAGGCAATTTGATTCAGGCTACTCAGATCAAACATTCTTACCCTACTTGCTGGCGATGCCACAGGCCGGTTATAACCCGCGCCACCAAACAATGGTTTTTGGGCGTGGATAAAAATGACCTTCGGGCTAAATGTCTTCAGGCGATCCGGAAAGTAAAATGGTTTCCAGCAGTTGGCCAAAACCGCATTCAGGGAATGATAGAGTCGAGGCCGGATTGGTGTTTGTCCCGTCAGAGATATTGGGGCGTGCCTGTTCCTGTCATGGAATGCACAGGCTGTGACGAGCCGGTGATGGACCCGGAACTGATTCGGCATATCCGCGATATTTTTAAAAAGGAAGGTTCTGACGCTTGGTTTACGAAATCGGCCCTGGATTTAACGGACGGAAAATTTCATTGCCCTAAATGCCAAAGAAAAGACCTTAAAAAGAGCGAAGATATTTTGGATGTTTGGTTTGAGTCCGGCGCAAGCCATGTGGCTGTGCTTGTGGATTCCAAAGAGCTTCCGTTTCCTGCGGATTTATACCTGGAGGGAAGCGACCAGCATCGCGGCTGGTTTCAGAGTTCGCTTTTAGTTTCGAACGCGATTTGGGGACAACCGCCTTATCATTCCGTTTTGACCCATGGGTTTATTGTGGATGGCGAGGGCAAAAAAATGTCCAAGTCTCAGGGGAATGTCATTTCACCTCAAGAGGTGATGAAACAGTATGGCGCGGATATTCTCAGGTTGTGGGTGGTTTCTTCGGATACCTCCGATGATATTCGCATTTCAATGGACAGTCTTGCCCGATTGGCGGAAGGTTACCGGAAAATCCGAAACACCTTCAAGTATTTGATTGGAAATTTAAATGGATTTGATTACGAAAAGGACAAAATAGACGAAGCTAAGATGCTGGAAGTGGACCGCTGGGTCCTTTCAAAGCTTGAGTATTTGACCGAAGAGGTGGCAGCTGGCTATGAAAATTACCAGCTTCACCGGATTTACCATGCGGTTTATAACTTTTGCGTCCGCGAGCTGTCTTCTTTTTACCTCGATGTTTTAAAGGACAGGCTGTACACGGACCATCGCCAATCGGTTTCGGGACGCTCCAGCCGCACTGCCTTGTATGAAATTCTCATGACTTTGGCCCGAATGCTGGCCCCTGTCCTTTCATTTACCTGCGAAGAAGTATGGCAAAACATGGCTTTTAAGCAAAGTATCCATCTGGAGGCTTGGCCCAAGCCGAAACCGCATCGCCGGGACGCCCAATTGGAAGAAAAGTGGGAAAAATTGATGGTTGTGAGAGATAAAGTGTTGAAAGCGCTGGAGAGCGCCCGCGAGAAAAAAGAAATTGGCAATTCCCTGGAGGCTGAGGTAGAATTGAGCCTTTCTAAAAAGGAAGAGGCTGAGTTTCTGGCAGATTTTAACGCGGATTTACCCGGCCTTTTTTTAGTGTCTCAAGTGGTGCTGACGCATCATCCTTCGCGCTCTGAGGAGATGGTGGAGGTGACTGTTCGCCGTGCTCGCGGCCAGAAATGCGAACGCTGCTGGAATTGGCGCGAAACGGTGGG
The DNA here is from genome assembly GCA_023247935.1 of Candidatus Omnitrophota bacterium. Taxonomy (GTDB): domain Bacteria; phylum Omnitrophota; class Gorgyraeia; order 2-02-FULL-51-18; family 2-02-FULL-51-18; genus JAHFFM01. The sequence continues at coordinate 4,537 of JAHFFM010000044.1, forward strand.
GCGGGATAAAAGTCACCCAACAATTTGTCATCGCTGTGTGGAAGTCCTGAATCACGCATAAAAGGAGTTTCTGATGAATAAGAAAGAAGCCAAAATTTTCTACGACCTACTTCTCAAGAAAAAAGCAGAACTTCTTAAAGGGATTGAACATATCGCCAATGACGCGCTCAAAACGTCTCAGCGGGACGCCACCGGCGACTTATCAGCCTACAGTCTTCACATGGCGGATGTGGCGACGGATAATTATGACCGCGAGTTTTCTCTCAGTCTCGCCGACAACGAGCAAAAACTTTTGAACCGCATCAATGCCGCTATCGAGAGAATTGACGCGAACACATTTGGTCAATGTGAACTTTGCGAAAAGAAAATCGCGAAAGCGCGTCTTAAAGTGGTGCCTTATGCCGAACTCTGCGTACCCTGCCAGGAAAAGCAAGAAAAGAAACGAAGATAATTCTCCGGTTTTTTAAAATTTTCCTTGCCGAGAAAAATCTTCCCTATAGGCCTTTTATTTTTACTTTTCGCAACGGACAGACTTATAAAAATCTGGGTTGTTCAAAGTTTCCCTGAAGGCAGGGGAATAACGATTTTTGACCCCTGGCTCCATTTCACCCGCGTGAACAATACAGGCGCGGCGTTCGGATTATGGAAAAATTCCGCTTTTTTTCTCGTTGTTTTTTCATTGGTTTCTTTTTTGAGCATTTTCTTTTATCTGTTGAAATCGAATCAGTTGAAGCATGGTATCGCGTGGGCCATGATCGCCGGAGGGGCTTTGGGAAATCTGTACGACCGCATTTTTCATGGCTATGTGATTGATTATGTGGATTTGCGCGTGTGGCCGGTTTTTAATCTGGCCGACGCGGGTATTTGCGTGGGCGTTTTTTGGATTATAATGAACTTCGCTTTTACACAGCGCGCAGGAAACAAATCTCATGCACCCCATTCTCGCTAAAATAGGGCCGATTACGATCTATTCTTACGGCTTTTGCGCGGCTATCGCCATTCTTTTATCTGCATTTTGGCTTCGTATTTTGGGTCGCAAACGAGCCATTTTTTCATCGAGCATTATGGATTTTCTTTTTGCCATCATTTTGTCCGGCCTCATTGGCGCGAGGCTTTTTTACGTGGCTCAGCATTGGAGTGATTATGCGGATAGGCTGCAGGCCGTTTTTTTTATTCAAGAAGGCGGTTTTGTTTGGTACGGCGGTTTTTTGGGCGCTTTGTTGGTGGGATGGATTATTAGCCGGCAAAGTGGAAGTTCTTTTCTTTTTTGGGCGGATTTGTTCGCGCCGGTTTTGCCGTTGGCCCATGCGATCGGAAGAGTGGGTTGTTTTTTAAATGGATGCTGCATCGGAAAAGACGGGCGGCCCGTGCAGCTTTATGAGTCCGCTTCACTCGTGGCGCTATCACTGTTACTGCATTTTTATTTTTTCGCCAGAAAAGCGACAGGGTTTGTGTTTGGCGTTTATTTGCTGGGTTACGGTTTGATTCGGTTTGGTTTGGAATTTTTAAGAGCGGGCCAGGAGATTTATTATTTTTTAACCATTCCTCAATGGATCAGCATTGGATTAATTTTATGGGGGAGTGTCGTATTGTTTGGAGCCAGCAAAAATGTCCGTCAAAATAGAGCTGAACGTTAAAAATCTAATATTGCCTAAGCGCATTGATGCTTACTTGGCTGATATTTTTTCAAAAGACTATTCGCGCCAGGAAATTAAACGCTGTTTAGAAAAGGAGAGTATTTTTCTGAACGGCAAAAAAGCCAAGCCCAGAGATTTGGTAAAAGAAGGGGATAAAATCGAGGGAAGTTTGGGGGAAGTGAAAAGTCACACACTTTCCGGCGAAAAAATTCCTATTTCCGTTCTTTATGAAGACGATTCTTTGCTGGTTGTGGATAAGCCGGTAGGGCTTGTTGTACATCCGGGAGCGGGCAATCCAACCGGCACTTTAGTCAACGCCTTGGTGGGGCGCGGAACTATCCTTTCCAGTCTTGGAGACGCCGGAAGACCCGGGATTGTTCATCGGATCGATAAAGAAACTTCGGGGGTTCTTTTAGTGGCCAAAACTAACACCGCGCATCGCAAGCTTCAAGCTCAATTCGCGGCAAGATCCTTGTCTAAAACGTATCTAGCCCTTGTAAAGGGCCGCATTGAATACGAGGAGGGTCGTGTGGAGGCTCCGATGGGCCGCGATCCAAAAGTGCGCCAAAAAATGAGCGTTTATCGCGTAGGTTCGGGTCGTGAAGCTTTGACTCAATACAAGGTTTTGAAACGGTTTCGCGGCGCGACGTTACTGGAATTAAAACTAATAACAGGCCGTACGCATCAAATTCGCGTCCACATGAATCATCTGGGTCATCCTGTGTTAGGGGATACGGTTTATGGCGGACCTTCGGATTTGGAACGTCCACGACTTGCGCTGCATGCCTGGAAAATCGAGTTTGTACACCCCAAAACTGGTAAACTGTTAAAATTCGAAGCGCCGATTCCAAAAGCAATGAAAGACATGATTCAGGAAGCGGAAGAAAAATAGGAATATCCGTTGAAGTCCGTTGTCATTCAAAAACCTAAATCTGATTTAGCCAGCGAGCTTTCTTTTCCCGGGGACAAGTCCTTGTCTCATCGGGCAATTATTTTCGGGGCGCTCGCGGAAGGCGAATCTCATTTTACGAATGTTTTATCGGGCGAGGATTGTGTTTGCACCCGAAAAGCTTTTGAATCCATGGGAGTTCGCATCAAATCCAAGAATGATTCCGAGATTTGGATTGAAGGGAGAGGGCTGTATTCTTTAAAAGCGCCTTCCTCTGAGCTTTATTTGGGAAATTCCGGAACCTCCATGCGTCTTTTGATGGGTCTTTTGGCGGGACAGTCTTTTTCGGCGACGCTCACAGGCGATTCTTCTCTTTCAAGTCGACCTATGCGCCGGGTGACGGAGCCGCTCCGAAAAATGGGAGCAAAAATTCATGGAAAAGAAGACGGAAATTTGGCGCCGCTTGTCGTGGAGGGTTCCAAGTTAAAAGGAATACGTTACGCGCTTCCCATAGCCAGCGCTCAGCTGAAGTCTGCCATTTTACTTGCCGGTCTTTACGCGGAAGGTGTCACGGAAATATCCGAGCCGGAAAAATCGCGTGATCACACAGAGCGATTTTTAAAATATTTTGGCGGAGAAATTTCTGAGTATCAACTTTCGGTATCTATCAAGCCCGGTCAAAAAATGTTGGCCCGCGATTTCGAAATCGCGGGCGATATTTCAAGCGCCGCTTTTTTTATGGCCATTGCCGCGTTATTTCCGTCTTCAAATATTTATTTTCGATCCGTCCTGTGGAATCCCACACGAACGGGAATTGTGGACGTGATGAAAAGAATGGGAATCACCTTTGAAATTTACAAACAATATTTCCAGGGGCCGGAACCCGTAGCCGACTTTTCTGTGAAGGCGGGAAAATTTCAAAAATTTGAAATTAAAAAGAAAGAGCTGCCGCTTTTAATTGACGAGATACCTATTTTGATGGTGCTGGCGACTCAAGCGGAAGGCACAAGCGTTATCCATGAAGCGGATGAGCTCCGTGTGAAAGAAACGGACCGGATTAAATCCATGACGGATTTACTCGCCCGTATGGGAGCGGATATCCGCGTGGAAGGCAACACGGTATTTGTCAAAGGGCCGACCAAACTCCGCGGCGCGGAAGTGGATTCTTTGAAAGACCACCGCACGGCTATGTCCGGCGTTGTGGCCTCAATGGTCGCTGAGGGAAAAGGGAGTATCCGAGATGTGGAATGTATCAACACCTCCTTTCCCAGCTTTTTTAATTTGCTTGGAAAGATAGGGGTTCAATCGGATTTTGTTTGAATTTTGGAAACGGTAAGGTTATAATCGACCGTTATTTACGAAAAGAGTAATTTTGGCTGAATCGATAAATTATTTTCAAAAATCTACGGACTGGCTGCTGGGTTTTTTCTCCAACGATATGGGGATTGACCTTGGCACGGCGAACACCCTCGTCAATGTAAAGGGCCAGGGAATCGCGCTTTGCGAACCCTCCGTCGTGGCTATCCGTAAAGGCACTAACGAACCTCTTGCTTTTGGCGATGAAGCCAAGCGCATGCTGGGTCGTACTCCGGGCTCTATCGTTGCCATCCGCCCTATGAAAGACGGCGTTATCGCCGACTTCGAAATCACCGAATACATGCTCCGGCATTTCATCAATAAAGTTCATAATCGCAAACGTTTTGTGCGCCCCCGGATGGTTATTGCCGTCCCTTCAGGGATTACGGAAGTGGAAAAAAGAGCGGTTCGCGATTCCGCGCTTCATGCGGGCGCCCGCGAGGTTTATCTTGTGGAAGAACCTATGGCTGCGGCTATAGGCGTAGGACTGCCGATTCAAGACCCGGCTGGCAGCATGATTATCGACATTGGCGGCGGCACCGCGGAAATGGCCGTCATATCTTTATCCGGCATCGTTTTTTCCCGTTCGATTCGTATTGGCGGCGATGAAATGGATGACGCGATTATCGAGCATGTGAAGAAAACTTATAATTTAATGATCGGTGAAAGAACTGCTGAGGAAATTAAGATTAAAATCGGATCCGCCTATCCTTTGGATGAGGAAATGTCTATGGAAATTCGCGGGCGAGACCTTGTTTCAGGGCTTCCTAAAATGGCTAAAATCACGTCTGAAGAAGTGCGTGAATCTTTGGCTGAGCCGATTCAATACATCATCGAAGCGGTTCGTGTGACTCTTGAAAGAACACCTCCCGAGCTTTGTGCGGATTTGATTGACCGGGGCATTATGATGGCTGGCGGAAGTTCGCTTTTGCGGGGTCTGGATAAATTGATTTCCGAAGAAACAGGGCTTCCGGTTCACGTTGCCGAAAATCCTCTCACGGCCGTGGCTATAGGCACGGGAAAGATCTTGAGCGAAATCAATTACCTGAAACGGGTCACGGTTTCCAACAGCCGGACCATCGAAAGTTAATCTCTTAACTAAGTTCTCGTCAAACCAAAATCGGGTTAAATGAAACCTGGCCGCGCTTTAACGATTATTATTATTTTTTTGGCTGCCTTAGCCATTGTCCCCGCGTCAAAATCAGCGTCTCTGAAATCAACGGTTAATTCTTTTTTTCAAAAACCCCTGAGCCTTTCAAGAAATATTTCCCAATTATTCTCCGAGCTGTGGCTCTTTCGTAGAAACGCCAAAGAGTTAAGAGAGCTTAAATATGAATCCGGAGAAAACAAAAGCACGGCCGATGAGATCAAAACGCAGGAACTCCTGCTTGAAAATCAGAGGCTCACCAAAATGCTTGAGCTGAACAACGTTCTCCAAAACGAGGGCGAGAAAACGGTTTTTGCGCGAGTTGTCGCGCGTTCACCGTCCGCTTGGAACCGCGTTTTTTTGATTGATAAAGGATCTCAGCATGGCATTAAAGTCAACAGCGCGGTTTTTTCCAATTCATCGCTCGTCGGGAAGATTCTGGAAGTGGGTGCTTCCGCATCGAAAGTGCTTTTAATCACGGATCCGAATTCACGCATCGGCGGTTTGATTCAGCGCACGCGGGACCAGGGAATCGTGTATGGAGCTTTTACGGGGGAATGCCGGATGAAATATCTTTCCGTGGACGCGGACATTGTGCCCGGGGACATTGTGGAAAGCGCCGGATATGGCGGATTTTTTCCAAAGGCCGCGCCGATCGGAAAAGTAGCTAAAGTTTGGAAAGAGCCCGGACAAATTTATAAAGTCGCGGAAATCACGCCGCTCACGGATTTAAACCGGATAGAAGAGGTGGCCTGCCTTGAATAGCTTTCGCCCTTCTGCTTTTTTTTGGGTATTTGTTTTTTTTCTGATTCAAAATTCATTGAACTATCTTTTTTATTCCAAAGCGCCGTTTCTTATTTTGATCGTGGTTTTATTTTATTCCCTGTCCGAAGGGGCCGCGTTGGGAGCGTTTATTGGTTTATGGGCGGGTTTTTTGTTGGACCTTTTTGGGGCCGGGCGAATGGGTTTTTGGATGACGGCGCTGGCCGCGGCAGGTTATTTTTCAGGCTCTATTTCAAAAAAAGTATTTCCTGACAGTTTATTCACAAAAGCGGGTCTCTCGTTTGTTATTTTTTATGTTTTAAGCTTCGCTGAGCTTTTAACGGTGCGTTATCAATCAAGCGAGGGGATGGGCTTTCCTCACGTATTCGTGGAGGCATTTTTATTTTGGCCTTTGGTGACAACCGCCTTGTGTTCGCCATGGGTATTTCAGGTACTCAAGCGTTCGACCCCCGATTATCGAAGACGGACCTATTAAGGACGAATTTCCATGGCTTATTCCTCTCTAGAAAGCCGCGCGGGAAAATTAACCATTTTTTTCTTTTTTTTATTTTTTCTTTTGGCGCTCAGCCTTTTCCGGCTTCAGTTGATTAATGGTAATTATTATCAAAATCTTTCCGAGAAAAACCGGCTTCGCGTGATCAATCTGGACGGACCGCGCGGAAATATGCTCGACAGAAACGGCAAGTTTTTAGCTCAAAGCCGGTTGAGTTTTAATGTCACGGCCGTGTCGCGGGAAAAACCGTTTAAAATCAGAAAAAGTTTCAAGCAATTGTCTTCCATTTTAAATGAAAGCATGGAAACGCTTGAGACGCGCTACAAGAAAAGAAAGGCAGGTGTTTTTCATTCCATTATTTTGGCGGAGGATATTCCGGCCGCACAAGCCATGGAAATTGAAGAGCAAGTGCATATGATGCCGGGCCTGATGATTGAGACAAAGCCTTTAAGAATTTATCCCTTGCAGGAATCAGCGGCCCATTTGGTTGGATATACGGGGCCGCAAACCCAGCAAGAATCGGAAGAGGCGGAACTGAATGATTATCATGCGTCCGACTGGCTGGGCCGCGAAGGTCTTGAGAAAATTTATGAAAGTTATTTGCGCGGTCATTCCGGCGGCTTGCAGATTGAGGTGAATAGCCGTGGCCAATACCTGAAAGTGCTTGGCGTGAAAGAACCTGAAGAAGGGCGGGACATTCAGCTTTCCATTGACGCTAATCTTCAGGATTACGCGTATAAAAGATTCGAAGGCAAAAGAGGTGCAGTGGCGGTTATGGAACTTCAAAATGGCGGGCTTTTATGTTTAGCTAGTTCTCCGGGTTTTGATCCCAATCTTTTTTCATCCACTCGCGGCCGAAAAGATGTTGGAAAATATTTTCAGGATGAATTTGCTCCTATGATCAACCGCGCCATTCAAGGGCAGTATCCGGCCGGGTCTATTTTTAAAATTGTCACCGCCTTAGCTGCCTTGGAAGACCATAAAATAAAATTGGATACCACGGCCAATTGTCCCGGATACATGATGGTGGGGGGGAACCGCTTCCGCTGCTGGAAAGACGGAGGGCATCAGCGGCAGAATTTGTACGAAGCTTTTGCGCATTCCTGCGACGTTTTCTTTTATACGACGGGTTTGGCGGCTGGTCCGGATTTGATTCATCATAAGGCGTTGCAATTCGGATTCTCGACCGTAACCGGGATTGACCTTCCGGGTGAGCGCGCCGGCTTAGTCCCTTCGAGAGGCTGGAAGCAAAGAAAAAAAAATTCCGGGTGGTTTGACGGTGATACCCTAAATTTTTCTATCGGGCAGGGCTATTTGTTGATTACACCGATACAGGCGCTTGGAATGATTTCGACGGTGGCCACGGATGGCACCAAGTTCAAGCCTCATTTGGTTGAAAAAATAGACGGTGTAGATGTGGCGGCAAGACATAGCTCCCAATTTCCGGTCACGCCGGAGTATTTGCAGGCCGTG
>JAHFFM010000045.1:0-4537 GCA_023247935.1 Candidatus Omnitrophota bacterium
CTTTCCACATATGAATCACGGAAACTGAAATCAATGCTGTTTTGGCGTCGGAAAGCCAGGCGCGGGATAAATCACCCAGCCCTATAAAATGAAGGAAATGATTTAAAAGGCCGTAATTCACGTCATAGATCTAATTCCAAATTAAACCCACGACGATTCCGGACAGAACCGGAGGAAGGTAAAAAATAACGCGGTAAATATTGCCGCCCTTGATTTCCCTGTCGCACAGCATCGCCAAAAAGAGCGCCAGAAAATTTTGAACCGTAAGCGCCAAAAAAGTGACGTAAAAAGCATTTTTCATGGAAGCCCAAAAAACGGGGTTATCAAACCAAAGATCTTTGAAATTATTGAAACCGACATAGTTCATGGTGGATGAAATGCCGTCCCAATCGGTGATGGAGAGCTGGAGCACTTTGAGAAACGGGTAAAGACTGAAAATGCAGAATAATAAAAAAGCGGGGGCGATAAAAATATAACTTCCGGCAACTCTTCGTATGTGGCGGAAATTTGTCATTTTTTAGCCCTGACTCCTATTGCTTGGCTGACTCTTTTTCCTTGGTCTTTTGAACTTCAGCGGCCACTTCTTCCGGTTTTTTCTCACCAATCAGAATGGACTGAATTCCCTTGTCAAAGGCCTCCGTCACGGCGGGAAGCTCGTGAACGGGATAAATATTAGGATGAGTGGCGCTGTCCATGTCGTCCACAAAGGAAGCGAGCAGTGTCGGAATTTTTTTCAAACTATCTTTATTTGCGGGAAGATTATTGGTTTGTTCGGACAAATAAGACTGTTGTTTTTCAGCCGAAAGCCATTTGAGAAAACGGATCGCCGCGTCTTTGCGGGGTGATTTGGCATTCACCATAAAAGAAGTGCCGGCGCCTCCCCATACGCGAACCGGATGCGCGTTTGACACCGCTGGCGGAAGCATGGCGGCGTATTGAAGATCAGGGTTCATTCCTTTATAAACGTTCACGCACCAGGAACCGTTGAATCCGTAAGCCGCGCGCTCATTTGCAAATGTCTGTTCCGCAATTTTATTCACCATGGTCACGGAGCCATCCACTAAAATTTGCTCGTCCGTCATTTGTTTAAACAAGCTAAACACTCGGATCCAGTCCGGATCCGTGTAAGGAATTTTTCTGCGGTAGGTGTCAAAAACTTTTTCTTCGCCCATAATGTTCATGGCGAAATTTGACGCCAGCGCGTCAAGCATCCATATTTCTCCAAATCCACCGACAAAACGCGGGATATTCGCTTCTTTTAGAATACTGGCATGACCCAAAAATTCTTCCCAGGTTTTAGGCGGTTTCTCAGGATCCAAACCGGCTTTTTGGTATAACTTCTTATTATAAACCATTTGAATGGTTGTAACGTCTAAAGGAATCCCGTAAACGCCAGGCTCTACCCCAAATTCATTTTGAGGTAAAAACTCGTTCACCAAAAGCGCCTTTTCAAACAGCGAATCTTTCCAGGCGGCTCCACCCTCGACACGATCAAGCTCCCCGCTCAAATTGGCAATATGTCCCGATTTGATAAAACTGGCGAAATCTCTTTTTTCTCCCAGCACGCCAAAGATATCCGGCAAGGTACCTGTTTGGGCGGAAGCTTTGACTCTTTGCGAATAAGCCTCAGAAGGGGCGAAAAGCTCGAAGTGAACTTTGGTTTGGGTTTCCTGCTCGTACTGTTTGGCAAGCTCAAGAAACGCGTCTTCACGATCGGACATCCAATGCCAAACTATAATGGCATTAGGATCATCCGTTTTCGCCGGGGCGCAGCCCGCAAAACACAGAATTAAAAAAATGATAATAAAGTTTTTAGCTAAGCGCATACGTTTAAAAAAATCTTTTTAAAAGTGTATAACTTTTTATTTTACACGAAGTTACCTGGAGTGTCAAACACTTCTATGAGCGGTCAGTGTTCTCGTGAATTTTTCGGAGGCTTTGAATAGCGGAAAGCTTCCTCATCTGTTCCAAGGAAATGGGCGTTCGCAATGTCCAATTCTTTTCATCCACAATCCCAGGTTGATTGAACCGCGCCTCCCAGTCCGTCTGCCCAAATACCCCATCTAAATCCAGCAAATCCTGAATAGAATGAACGCAAAAAACGGACAGGCTTTGACTGGCCCTTTCAATCGCTTTTTCCAGGATTTGTTTAGAGGCTTGCGCGGAAGGCGGTCCGGGAAATTCTAAAAATTCCCAATACTTCTCTCTTTCATCAAAAGAGGTCCGGAATAAATCCGCAATATCCCACAAATCTTCGCGGCCTTTTCCTAAAATTTCGAGTAAATTTTCAACGGAGCGAATCGAATTTTTCCAGCGCAGGCGACCATGAATCCCCTCCGTGTTTTCGAAAATTTTTGGGGCCTCATCTTCAAAACGCAGCCCCTTTTCAGCCAGCTTCTTTTTGAAAAAAGAAGCTTCCACCGTGCCTGCCTCCCATTGCCACCAAATACCCAAAGCGCTCATGTCGTGGGTTGAGAGGGTGGTGATGGAATTAGGCCTGTATTCTTGGGGGTTTTTAAATTTTACGTCCGTTTCCCAATTTCGCATCCAGCGCTGGATTTCCATTCCCGGAATCGCGTATTCATTGAGGATTGTCTTTGCCTGATTAGGCACTACCCCCAAATCTTCGGCGCAGGGAAGCATGGGATTTTTGTCTAAGATCGCTCCCAAAATTTGGCGCGCCTGGGCTTCCCACAACGTTTCATCAGAAGGGTCAAACCTGGCCTGCTTTTTCCGGTCTTCTCCCCCTGTTTTTGGGAAAACCCAAACCCTCAAAAGACCTACAAAATGGTCCATGCGAAACAGGTCATAAAAATTCGCGGCGTATCTCATCTTCTGCTTCATATAATCATAGCCGTCAGCGGCCATGGCGCCCCAATGATAAGGAGGCATTCCCCATTCCTGCCCTTCGGCAAAATAAAGATCCGGCGGAGCGCCCGCGGATAATTCCAACTTAAACAGCTCGGGATGCGCCCATACGTCCGCGCTGTCTCGCGCCACCAAAAACGGCAAATCCCCAAGAAGCAATACTCCCTTTTTGTGCACATTTTCAGCTGTCTTTCTGAATTGCCGGCAAAGCTGCCATTGAACCCAGCGATAAAATTCAAGGTCGGAAAACTTTTCCCGGCCCAACCTTAACATCGCCTCAGAATCACGATGCTTCAGCGGGATTGGCCAGCTTTCCCAAGAAGCATCTTTCATCCCCTCTTTAATAACCTTAAATAGAACATAATCTTCGAGCCATTCTTTATTTTCTTGCTTAAAAATTTCAAAAGCTCGGGATTTTTTATTTGGAAGACCGTCGAATATTTTCCGAAGCAACGCCATTTTTTCTTTTTTTATCCGCTTGTCGAAGCGAATGGTTCTGGGGGGGAATTTTTTACGCAAAGCCGTGATGTCTAAAGAGTATTTCCAAGCCGCGCATTCCGCCAGCCGGCTCAGAGAAAGATGCATGGGTTCAAGCGCGAAAGAACTTTCGGCGTCGTAAGGGCAAAACCGGCCGCCCACGTCGTTCAACGGTAAAAGCTGGATAAGGCTCATCCCGCAATCGCGGCACCAATCCGCAAGGTGTTCCAAATCAGGGAGTTCCCCCACCCCAACACTTTGGGAAGATTGAATTGAAAAAAGAGGCGCCATAATCCCTGCCCGTCTTTGGATACCTGTTTCTTTCCAGGCTTCGCCGCAAACGGAATTCAAGAATGAAGAATAATCAGCCATTTGGCGACTCAGATTTTTCGAAAAAGGCGTCTAAGGACAGTATCCGCGTACGACGGGAAACTAAAAAATAAATAAGAAAGAAAATCCAGGTAACCGCGTCAATCCCAATCATTACCGGCAAAGGCAAAGACATGGATTCACCAAAGCAGCCGCATTCCTGGATCGAAAGTTTCCGGAAAATGGAAGAGCCAAGGATTCCGATAAAAACCGTGTTCATCACCCAAAGCATGGGCAAGACCAGCCTTATGTGAAGCCCTAAAATAAGAAAAACACCTCCGATGAATTCAAACCATGGGAGCGTTTGCGAAAGGAGTGTGGCTGCGGAACCATGAATAATTTCAAATTTCTCGACAGCGGCCGCGAAATTAACGGCCGGCGCCCATAATTTCTGAAAACCGGATACAACAAATATTGTGCCCAAAATCACTCGCACCAAAACCAGAAAAAAATTTGAAGCCTTCATTTTTTTTCCTCTAAAATCGGCTTAATTTCATCCTCAAGAGATTTTATTCCTATAACAAGTTTTCCGTTTACAAAAAAACTGGGAGTCATTTTCACGCCGAGTCCCGACCCTTTGTCTCTTTCTTCAATGACTGTTTTCTCGGTTGTCGGGTCACTGACGCAGGCGTCCAGTTTTTTCATATCCAATCCCGCGGTTCCGGCATACCCAGCAAATTTTAATTCCGGGTATTGGTCAGCCGCCCATTGATATTGATTTTCAAAAAGTTGTTCGTGAAATTTCCAAAATTTTCCTTTTTGAGCGGACGCGCATTCTGCGTAAATCGCGGCCTTCATCGAATTTTTGTGCGCGGCCAGCGGA
>JAHFFM010000045.1:4547-12171 GCA_023247935.1 Candidatus Omnitrophota bacterium
TACCGAACCTGGAGATAAATTTTATCAGGGTGCTGGGCGATAAGATTTTCCAGCACTTTTCGGGCCATGGCGCAAGGCGGGCATTGATAATCAAAATATTCCGTGATCCATAGAGAAGCTTTTTCCCCGCCCAAAGATCTCTCCGTGATTCTTTTTCGCAGAATTTCTTCCGGGTTAGACTTTACGGTTCTCACGAGAGAAATAAAACCCACGCATAAAAGGATGACGGACATTGTGACGAAGTTTTTATTTTTTATCATTGCTGCGCCAAACGGGCTGGCATAAAGGACGGATCCAGGTGAAGCGCTTTTTCGAATTGAGTGCGCGCTGAAGTTTCATCACCCAGCCGCCTGAAACCGATTCCGAGATAGAACTCGGCTTCCGCCTGCTGCCGCCCCCCTGATTTAAATTCAACGGCTTTCTTTAATAATTCCATACCCGCGGCAGGGTCATCCCCTCCCCGATAAGCCATCATGGTAAGATAGCGGCCTTTTCCGAGAAGCGACGGCGCATGAGCGGGATTGATTTCAAGCGCTTTGTGCCAATAGAGCTTTGCCTGGTCAAAAAAATCGCCTTTCTCGAGAACGGAGGCTATGTTTTTCGATGCCTCAATAAGCGAATCCGCGTAACATGCGAAAGAATCAGGGGTTTCAAAATGCGTTGCGGCTTTTTTAAGAATGGTCAATTTTAATCCTGTATCCCCGCCCTCATAGGCCTCATGAGCCATATCCAGAAAATCACCCAAAGAATCATTTTTTGCTGATTGGAATTCGTTTTGGGAAGCGGGAATCGCCGAAGGCTTGAATTGCTGCCAGCCCAATTCTTTGTCTTCCGGTTTTTTTGTCAAACCTCGGTACACGCGTAAAATCGCATAGCGCGGCGTGCCCCAAACTTGGGGAATATTCGTGATCCAGGGAGAAAGCCTTGGTTCAAGATCCTTCAGAACTCGTTCCGAGTCATACCCTTTCTGAACAAGCGCGGCCACTTCTTCCAAAAAATATTTTTGAATGCGGACTAAAAGATCAACCTCAGCCTGATAAGCCAGAGGCCCATGACCCGGGATAATATGCGCGGGTTTTAAACTCATTAAATTTTGAATGGTTTCGATCCAGGCCTCATTTTGAAGACCCTCATCCCAAACCGGCTGGCCAAAAATCGGAAAACTTCCAGTCATCACGGTGTCGCCGCTCATCACCACTTTTTCATAAACGACATGAACCGCGATAGCGTCATCGGATTCCGCCTTCCCCGCAAAAAATAGACGAAGCGGCATGTCACCCAGATCCAAATTCATTTCATTTTCAAAAGTTGTTTCCGGTAAAAAAGGGTCGTTCCCCAATTCAAATCCGCGGCCCGAGAGAAACTCTTTTTGCCGCGGCGCTCTCGTAACCATGAACTCTTTTGTCAGCTTGGAAGAAATGATCGTGGCGCCCTCTTTTTTAAAAAGAGCGTTTCCGTTGGTGTGATCCCAGTGATAATGCGTGTTGATGACGTATTCAATAGGCTTGTCGGTAACCGTTCTCAAAAGCCTCAAAAACTCCGCGGCAGTTGAGTGATTGACTTGCGTATCGACAACGGCAACCGAACGGTCGCCGACTATAAAAGAAGAGTTGGTGATATTGCGAAAAATATAAACGCCGCCCGTGACTTTATGAAGCTCGCCATAACGGCGAGGCGCAAAAGGATTCGGAGTTCTAAGATTTTTTGGGAGTGTAGATGTGAGTGGAATGGCCATAAAAAGCTTCCGCCGCTTCCATCAATGTTTCCGAGAGGGTCGGATGCGGATGAACTGTTTTTGCCAAATCAAATGCCGTGGCGCCCATCTCCACCGCGAGCACACCCTCGCTAATCAGATCGCCAGCGCCAACCCCTGCGATTCCTACGCCTAAAATTCTGTCAGTTTCGGGTTCAAGAATTAATTTTGTCATGCCTTCGGTGCGGTCCGTAGAAAGTGCCCGACCCGAAGCGCCCCAGGGAAAACGCGATACTTTGACGTCAATTCCTTTTTGCCGGGCTTCCGCTTCGGTTAAACCGCACCAGGCGATTTCAGGTTCCGTAAAAACAACGGCGGGTATCACGACGTTTTCAAATACCGAGGACTCTCCGCAAATCGCTTCAACCGCTATACGCGCTTCTTTTGAAGCTTTGTGCGCCAACATTAAACCGCCTACCGCGTCACCGATCGCGGAAATATTCGGATCCGATGTTTCGAGACGGTCGTTTACTTTGATAAAACCTTTTTCATCCAGGAAAATTTTTGTATTTTTAAGACCCAGGTTTTCCGTGTTGGAAGCGCGCCCCACACAAACCAGCACGCGGTCATAAAGCTCCTCGACTTTTTTTCCTTCAAATTCCATATTCACTTTGATTTGCTTGCCGCTCGTGGCCATTTTGGAAACTTTGGTATTCAAGCGGACGGAGCTGAAATTTTTCTCCGCGTATTTCGCGACATAACGGGAAAGATCCGGATCCGCGCCAGCCAAAATGGCGCCCATGGCTTCCACCATCACCACTCTGCTGCCCAAAGAGGCATAAACGGTGCCAAGCTCCATTCCGATATATCCCCCGCCGACAATCAAAAGATCTTTTGGGATATCCGGTAAATCCAAAGCTTCGGTGGAAGTCATGACGCGGGGATTGCCAAGGTCAAATGCTTTTGGCATGGCCGGCTTTGACCCCACCGCGATAATCGCCTTTTGGTAACGGATAAATTTCTGCCCTTCGGAAGTTTCAACGCGAAGCGTTTGCGAATCCTCAAAATACCCGCGTCCTTCCAAAATAGCGACGCCTCTTTTTTGACCCACACTGCCCACACCTTGAGATAATTTTGAGATAATCGATTCTTTCCACGCCCTAAGCTTGTCTAATTGCACGGACGGCTTCGCGAATTGAATGCCATGTTCGGAAGAAACCTGCGCCTCATGAATAATTTTTGTCGCGTGCAAAAGGGCTTTGGAAGGAATGCAGCCGCGGTTCAGACAAACCCCGCCTAGACTTTTATCCTGCTCCACAAGAATCACTTTTTTGCCTTTGTCCGCCGCGTAAAAAGCAGCCGCATAACCGCCCGGACCGGCGCCAAGAACCACTACTTCGGTTTCAATAGGTTTCATAGACATTAAATTTTAACCTCTTTCTCGGAAAAATTTTCTAACGTTTCAGCGAATGTGCGCACAAATCTGGCTCCATCCGCTCCGTCAATCACGCGATGGTCATAAGAAAGGCCAATCGGCATCATCAGCAAAGACTTCTCGCCAACCACAACCTGGCGGCCTTTTCCTACTCCTAAAATGGCAAGCTCAGGCTTATTGATAATCGGCGTAAAATAATTGCCGCCAATTCCGCCCAGGTTGGATAAAGTGAATGTACCCCCTTTGAGATCTTCAATGCCTACTTTGCGGGCGCGCGTCTTTTCGGCCAGCTCTTCAAGGGACTTGGAAATTTGGAGCAAGCTTTTCTTGTCCACGTCTTTTAAGACCGGCACAATCAAACCCTGCTCCGTATCCACAGCCACACCCAAATGATAATACTCTTTGTAAACGATTTCTTGCGTGTTCTCGTCAAAACTGGCGTTAAAAATCGGATGCTTTTTAAGCGCCGCTACCAACGCTTTTAAAATAAAAGAAGTCAGCGTGAGTTTGCCTTTTTTTTTCTCATAGGCCGCCACATGCTTTTTGCGAAGCGCCATTAAAGACGTGATATCCACATCTTCAAATTGAGTCACATGCGGAATGGTGGTCCAGGATTCCACCATCTTTTGCGCGATTTTTTGGCGAAGGGACGTGGTGGCTTTTTTATGAACAGGCCCCCATTTCGAAAAATCAATGCTTTCGGAAACTTTCGGGGCATGAGAAACCGGTTGAGCCGCTGCCGCCGGACCGCCTTGGAACGCAACCGCCTGAATGGTCTGAATATAGTTTTTTAAATCCTGAATACCGATACGACCGCCGCTTTCCGTGCCTCGAACCCGGCCAAGATCAATACCCAGATCCTGAGCCATTTTCCGGATGGTGGGCGAAGCGGCCGGCGGAGCGCCAGCCTGAGAAGTGTATTGATAATTTAAACTCGCGGGAACTCCAGAAACGGACGCGGGAGTCTGATAAACAGGTGCGGATGCCACAGGTGCTGCAGGAGCAGCAGCTTGTGCGGCCGGTTTTTGCGAAAACGCGGCGGAACCCGACGCGCCGCCATCAAGCGAGAGAATCGCCTGACCCACGGTCACTTTATCCCCCACTTTCACCAGAATTTTGGAAACAATGCCTTCGGCGCTTGAAGGAATCGGCGCAACAGCCTTTTCATTTTCCAGCTCAATCAGCGTCTGGTCTTTTTTAACCTTATCACCTTCTTTAACATAAATACTGACAACGGTTCCGCTGTCAGCACCTTCACCTAAATTTGGAATCCTGATATCCATAAAATCTCCAATATCTCAATCTAAAGAAGTTGTGGGAAACTTTTCTGCGGGTCGATTTGCAAATCTTTAATCGCCTTCGCAACTAATTTCCGGTCCACCTGGCCTTTTTCAGCCAGCGTGTAAAGCGTAGCGACCACGATGTGTTGAGCGTCTACTTCAAAAAAGCGGCGTAAGTTTGCGCGTGTGTCGCTGCGGCCAAAACCATCCGTTCCGAGCGTCATCAAACCTCCCGGTACCCAGGGGGCAATTTGGTCTGGAACAATTTTCATGTTGTCCGACACGGCCACAAAAGCGCCTTTTTCTTTTTCAAGAATTGTTTCCAAATAAGATTTCTTCGGGGTTTCCGTAGGATTTAAAATATTCCAGCGGCGCGCGTTGAGAGTTTCAGCGCGAAGGCGCTTGTAATTTGTGGCGCTCCACACATCCGCTGAAACCTGATAATCTCTGGCCAAAATTTCCTGCGCCTTCAAAGCTTCTCTTAAAATAGCGCCGCTTCCGAGGATTTGAGCTTTATGCGCAAGACCTTCGGGGCCCTTCTTGAATTTATACAAGCCATTTAAAATTCCCTCTTCGGCGCCGTCCGGCATGGCGGCCATGGGATAATTTTCGTTGTGAAGCGTCAAATAATAAAAAATTTCTTCATTATTTTCGTACATGCGGCGCAAACCGTCTTTTATAATCATCGCAATTTCAAAAGCAAAGGCAGGGTCATAAGCCATGACGGTGGGAATGGTGCTGGCCAAAAGATGGCTATGGCCGTCCTGATGCTGCAATCCTTCGCCGTTAAGCGTGGTGCGCCCCGCCGTGGCTCCCAGTAAAAATCCTTTGGCGCGAATATCGCCCGCAAGCCACATTTGATCTCCCACGCGCTGAAAACCAAACATGGAATAGAAAATATAGAACGGAATCATGGTTACGCCTAAATTCGCGTAAGACGAGCCAGCCGCCACAAAAGAAGCCATGGAGCCCGCCTCATTGATTCCTTCTTCCAAAATTTGTCCGTCCTTGGCTTCTTGATAATAAAGGAGAGATTCCTTGTCCACAGGCTCATATAACTGGCCTTTCGGAGAATAAATGCCGATTTGACGGAAAAGCGCGTCCATTCCAAATGTGCGCGCTTCATCCGGAATAATCGGCACCACGCGCCGTCCAATCCCCTGATGGCGAAGAATTTTCGTTAAAAGGCGCACAAATGCCATGGTGGTAGAAGCTTCAGTATCGCCGCTGGCTTTAAAAAATTCCTGATAAAACTCGGCATTGGGTAAATCCAATTTTTCCTGGACGACTTTCCGCTTCGGCACATATCCGCCAAGAGATTCGCGGCGCTGACGCAAATATTTAATTTCTTCGCTGTCTTCCGCTGGCCGGTAAAAAGGCGTGTCCGCAATTTCCTCGTCGCCGATTGGAATATTGAAGCGTTCGCGGAATTCACGAAGTTCTTTTTCATTGAGCTTTTTTTGCTGGTGGGTGATGTTCCGGCCTTCACCGGCTTCGCCCAATCCATAACCTTTAATGGTTTTGGCTAAAATGACCGTGGGCGACCCTTTATGTTCCACGGCGGACTTGTAAGCCGCGTAAACTTTTTTGACGTCATGGCCGCCGCGAAGAAGCTTGGAAATTTTTTCATCCGACAGATGATTCACCATTTCCATCAATTCAGGATATTTTCCAAAAAAGTGTTTGCGGGTGTAGCTGCCCGGCTCGACAGAATATTTTTGGTAATCTCCGTCCACTGCTTCTTCCATGCGTTTAATGAGAAGTCCTTTGGTGTCTTTCCGGAATAATTCATCCCAATCCGAACCCCAGATCACTTTCAGCACATTCCAGCCGGAACCACGGAAAAGGCCTTCAAGTTCCTGAATAATCTTGTCATTGCCGCGCACCGGGCCATCCAAGCGCTGCAAATTGCAATTCACCACCCAAATGAGATTGTCCAAGCCTTCGCGAGCGGGCAAGCTCAAAGCGCCGCGAGTTTCCGGTTCGTCCGATTCGCCATCGCCCACAAAGCACCAAATCTTCGGCTCTGGATCTTTTAGGAAACCGCGAGCTTTTAAATAACGATTGAATCTTGCCTGGTATATAGAGGAAATAGGCGCAAGCCCCATGGACACGGAAGGAAATTGCCAAAACTCCGGCATCAAGTAAGGATGCGGATACGAAGAAAGCCCGCCTCCTTCCGCTAATTCCTGACGAAAATGATGCAAATGCTTTTCTGTGAGACGTCCTTCCAGGTAAGCTCTCGCATAATTTCCCGGAGAAGCATGGCCCTGGAAATAAACCAAATCCGCCACGCCCGTTCCGCTGGAACCCCGAAAGAAATGATTAAACCCGACTTCGTAAAGCGACGCGAGCGACGCGTAAGTGGAAATATGCCCGCCCAAACCCCCATGAATGCGATTGGCTTTGACAACCATGGCCATGGCATTCCATCGAATATAGCTTTTGATTCGTCTTTCAATTTCGCGATTGCCCGGATATTCCGGCTCTTCCTCGCAAGGAATGGTGTTTACATAAGGAGTGTTCACCGGCTTAGGAAGTTGAACGCCGGATTTTTCGAGTCTTTGCCAGAGTTTTTGGAGAAAATAAGGATTTTGTTCGGTCGCGAAACGGAGCATATGCTCCATCGAATCCACCCATTCCCTGGATTCCTGGCTGTCGAGTTTCGAAAGTTTTAGTTGTACGTCTTCTTTTGTGCTCATAATATTAAACTGTTATCATTAAACCATCATGCTCATACCAAGCCGTTTATTTTACTATAGATTATTTGCAAATGCCACCGATGAAAATATTTGACCGTTCGTTTGATACTCCAGAGCAGAACCTAGCCTGCGACGAAGCTTTATTGGAAAGATGCGAGGAAGCCAATACGGGTGAAATTCTGAGGTTTTGGGAGCCCCGCGATTACTTTATCGTGCTGGGGTTTTCAAATGCCTGGAAGGATGAGGTTCAAAAAAACCCCCGCTCTCTCCCCGTTTTGCGGCGCGTAAGCGGGGGCGGGACCGTAATTCAGGGGCCGGGCTGCCTGAATTACTCCCTGCTGTTAAAAATAGACTCAGATGCCTCGCGGACAGCCCTGAAAGGCATTGTGTCCGCGAATCAATACATCATGGAGCGAAACAGGCAGGCCGTGGAAAGCGTGATTCGAAAAAGCGTTCAAATTCAGGGTTCTACCGATTTAACCGTGGATAACCTGAAGTTCTCCGGAAACTCCCA
>JAHFFM010000046.1 GCA_023247935.1 Candidatus Omnitrophota bacterium
TGGCGGGCGGACGCGCCAGAAGGCAGGGTAAGTTGGCAGGTAAAGAAGGGGATGTTTTTGCTGGCAAACAGAAGGACGCGTTAGATGTTTTTGCGGAGCAAGGTTTGAAAAATCTTTTCGACTTCTGGGACACCAAAAAAATATCAAGCAACCTTACCCCCTCAGGGCGAAACAACAAGCAACCTTACATACTCGAAAATGCCAAATAACCATTGTTCGGCGGTAACGAAATCAGGGGCACGATGCGGCGCTTACGCGGTTGATGGTGGTGAGCTGTGTTTTACTCACGCTCCAGAGATGGCCGAAAAGAAGCGTAGCGCGGTCGAGAAGGGCGGTCTGGCAGTAAAGCGGCCTCCTCTTCCAGCGCTCAAGGTCGAGGACATCATAGACGCACGAAAGGCCGCCATACGCACCATGAACGATGTGCGGTCAGGCAAACTACCAGCATCCGAGGGGAATACCTGCGTTCGCCTGATCAAAGTTTTCATGCAGACCTGTGGGATGGGTCTATGACCGATTTTGAGCTTACTCTGGATGAACGGCAGGACAGGATCATCGAGATTCTGGCCGAGGGGGTTTTGGCGCTTATCACACGGTGTAACAGTTATTACGCGCAGTTTCTTTTTTTGACGTTCAAAGATATGAACGACGGTGTATTTATACAGTGCGACGAGCTGCTGATTGAAAAAAGAGCTGATCTAACGGAGGTGCGTGGATGAAAAAAGAACAGATTTGGAAACTTGTAGGACTTTCCGTTTTCGCTCTTTATTTGATTATCTGGGTCGGACTCGCGATTTATGTGACCAGCTTTGCCCCAAGAAACAGCTGGAACATCGAGAAGGAAGCGAATCCGAAAGTTGGTATGAACTATCTAAATAATGACGATTGGTGCGCGATCCTGGCTTCATCAAGTTTTCGAGGAAAATCTATTAGCGAGCGTGTGTCGATTGCAGATGCAAAGTTTAGCGACATAAAGAGCCTTGCCGAGGAAGATGGTTTCGACGTCAAACAGTTGCAATCGTGGCTTCATAAAACAGCCACGGATTTTGAAAAATATCCCATAAAGTCCTTCGTATTCGCTGAAAACGCCAAGACTCAGTATTATCGAGACTTATCAAACAGTGATTTTCCAAAGATCAATCTATTACGAGTTTTTCTGAGGCACTTATCATCCTCAAGCGGATCGGCATTGTACGCATTACCGTTTGCAATACTGCCGCTGGCTCTTTTGGTTGGAATCATTACATCCTTTGCTTCAAAAAAATTGGCGCTCAAATGGAAAATACTGGTTGCTGGGCTCATCGCAGTCTGTTTGCTTGAAGCATGGATTATCAACTTTGCGCAAAAACAGCCTGTTTCACTCGGCAGTTTCAATTTTTATGACGATGGGAATGGGTATGTCACGACAGAAGGCACTTGGAGTTCCGATACCAAATTGGCCGATCCATTACAAGTGACAAAAATCGATTGTTGGAGAAATTGGAACTACTGCATCGAGTCAAATGCTCGCGTGTCAAATGGTTACCTCAATGTGAATACAGATTATTGGGAGATCGCCGACTGGGGTCAGGATGCCATAACGATCAAAGACAGGGGCACGGCGCTTTGCGTCAATGAGAGTCTGCGCCTTGATCGAAAAAACAAAGTAGTGACGTTTGCCAGGGCGACGAAAAACCCCAAACCTGATAGTTGTGCGGGGATTCAGGACGAGCCAATCGTGATGCACTTGGCAGACGGAATCAAACTTCAATACAAGAAATAGGTTGTTATGGCGGTTCATGCGTTAAGCAGAAACTTTCAATCTTTTTTTGGGCGACTAAATCCTGGAACGAGCTTTGTCCAGACGGCTTCTCGGGAGCACGAAACTATTACGGGATTGATCGAAGACCCGAACGGACAAGCTAGCGTTTTATCACCACACTGTTTTCTTCAGGGATCGTACAAGCAAGACACCGCAATTCACACAATAAATGACGTGGATATTGTTGCTTTATGCAACTTGAGTCAGCCTGGAAGCCAGGGTGGAGGAAGATCATACAATCGGGACGAAATCTTCGGCATTATTGCAGCGCCACTACTTGCCGATCGTCGGTATCGCGACAAAATTAGATATGACGCTGGAAGTATGTGTATAAAAGTTGATCTCGGTATCAAGGTTGAGATTTTGCCCGTGGTATATAAGGCTGGCACAAGCGACCAGGATGCGGAACCGTTTCGTCTTTACAGACCAGAAACACACCAATGGGAGGATGGGTATGCGCGGTATCATCAGGGTTGGCTGACTAATAAAAACGCCAATACCGATGGGAACTTTATTCCTATGATTAAGGTTCTAAAGCATCTTAGAGCTATCCACAACATTTCTTCCGTGTCGTTTCACATTGAAAGTCTTCTATTTAGGTTACCCGATTCCATTTTTGCTGGAGCGCCATCCGAGTACATTCTTCACGTTCTGAACTATATAGCGAGCTATACCGCAGATGCGTGGTACAACACTGACATTAGAACGCCGTGCGGAGACAGAAACATTTTCACTCCTGCTGAATGGCCTCTTGAAAGTTGGCGATCGTTTCACGCATTTGTAAAAGTTTGCGCTGACGGAGCCAAAACAGCCGCAACAGCTTTACCAAAAGATTTGGCCGTGAGAACGTGGAAGATTCTATTGGGCGATTCCTATTTTCCAGCGGACGTCACATGAAAAGGATTCTTTCGATTGATGGTGGAGGAATTAAGGGCGTTTTCCCAGCGTCCTTTCTTACCGAAATTGAAAAGCAGACGGGGCGAAACATAGCTGACTATTTTGATCTTATCGTCGGGACTTCCACTGGTGGCATTATTGCATTGGGTCTGGGAATGGGTTTTTCAGCCGCCAATATACTGGATTTCTATGAGAAGAACTGCGATGCCATATTTTCTGGGAACAGATTTCTTAAATGTTTACGGCACCTCTATCTCTCAAAATACAGTAGTGAACCACTAAAAAATGCCCTCGAAAAAACCTTTGGCAACAGAAAGCTCGGAGAAAGCAGCAAGCGTTTGGTAATACCATCGCTTTGTCTCGAAAACGGTGAAGTGCACATTTTCAAGACCGCTCACAATCAGAGATTTATGTACGATTACAAAGAGAGAGTCGTCGATGTAGCTCTCGCAACAGCTGCGGCACCAACTTATTTTCCGACACACAGGCTGGCCGCTGGAACGCCGCTGGTTGACGGAGGAATGTGGGTAAACAATCCAGTAGGGTAGGCCGTAGTTGAAGCCATGACCAACTTGGAATGGGATCGCACTAAGATTCAGGTGCTAAGTGTCGGATGTACCTCTACTCCTTTAAGAGTCAAGATGGGTCGTTTGCTTCCATTGGGGTTGATGTACTGGGGATTGAAATCCACGGATGTTTTTATGTCGGGGCAATCGTCGGCGGCTTTGGGCACCGCTCAGCACCTTATTGGAAAACAAAATGTGTATCGAATTGATCCTATTGTTGCCCACAATAAGTTTGGTATGGATGACATCAGAGCAGTTCCGTTTCTGAAGGGGCTTGGTTATACAGAATCAAGGAAATCATGGCCAGCTCTTCAACCAGCATTTTTTCAAAATCCCGCTGAGGTTTTTGAACCCTATTTTAAGCTAACCTGAAATACTGATATGAAAAAAACGGCAGAAGAAAAAGCGTGGTTGGCAGAACTCTTTGATGTCGGCGATCCGCTTGCCTATTGGACTCAATCGTCCTTAGAAGCGGCTGAACGATTGGAAATAGATTCGGGCTTAGTACGCGATACCGTCCCCATTCTGCAAAATGCTTTGGGAAAAGATTGGATTGAAAGCGAGCTGAAGAAAAAGTTCCAGGATATGTGGGTCAGTTTAAGAGACAGGCATCCACTCATACACTGTTTCTTGATTCCTGGAGAAACTTACATAATCGAGCCAGTAGAGTTGGCGTTTTATTTAAGAGAATTAGCAAAAACGCCTGGCATCGAAAAGGTGATACCGAATCTCAAGAGCGCCCAAAATTATGAGAGCGCTCTTCTGCAGTTGGCATTTTGTTATCGCGTAAAAATTGCTGGCGCACAGGAAATTGTGCTGGAGCCTGAAGCGGCCAATGATCGCGTTGGGGATTTAGCTTTTTCTTTGAACGGCCAAAAATATCTTGCCGAATGTTACATCCCAAGTTTTCGAGATATGGACACATCGTTTGAATACTCTGGTCATACTGTCAAAGAGATCAATGACATCGCTAAGGGTCTTGGTTTGCGGATTTGTCTGTGTATTAGGATGAAGCGGGAGCTAAAACCTGGCGAGCACAAGATTGCCACTGCTATTGGAAAGCGCCTTCTGGCTTTACTGGAAAAAGAAACGATGGTGAAAGAATCTTGTGAATTGGCTGATATTGCAATTTTTAAGGTAGAAGACGATTCAACTGTAAGGGCAGTCGCTCAGGCTATCGGGGTTTCGTTCGGGGTATCTGAAGAGCCTGATCATTTTGGGCGGTCACTCAAAATTAAGGGCACTAAGGAAAATATCGAAAAAATCCGTAAGAGATTACCCGTCGAAAAAGAGCCAGGGTCATATTTCGCTTTGTGGAGACCCAATCGGCGAACTGATCCGTGGGAAGACGAGACAGCGCGTGTGGGTGAGTTGGTAGAGCGTTTTGATAAAAAACTTCCGCAAACAAAAGATGGTCAGGGATCAAAAAGAATACTGATAGCAGAGGTTGCCGAGGCAATCACCATTGCCGAAGGGGATAGATCGAATCCGAAGGTAACCAAAGTATTGAAAGCTGTGCAGAACCGACTGGTCACGAAGCACGAGGGAATCGCCGCATTATTTTTAGTTTCCAGAGTTTGGACTGACAAGCTGAGGTATCGTTATACAAGCTATGCAATGCAAGGCCGAAAGGAAGATTCGTTGCCAGATGATTTCCAGCATAAGCTCGCACTGGTTGATTATCACTTGTCCTTTTTGGATGCAGGGACTGTATAACCGCCCTGCTTTGACGTAATAACCTGAACCAATTTTTTTTCGCCACGAGCTATTCTTGTAAGGCGAAAGCGGAACTCGTCTGGACAGGTGTTTTGATTAGAGGTATTATCGGGGAGCCATTAAAAAATCCTGCGAGGTGTTTTTCCGCCTTGCGGGATTTTTTTGCTCCCAAGACAGGACTCGAACCTACCTTCCAACTATGTACTTTTTCTATGATTGGGACTGAGTCCAGTGGAGGCGGATATGTTATAATCTAGGTATGAAAAGGCATCTTTTTTTCAAGATTGCTTCGGCGCTTTTTGTCGTCCTCATTTTGTGTACGTGGACGGGGCAGATTTTTGATAATGACGAAATCGGCGACCCGAATTCTTTTGACGCTTTACCGGTTTTTATCGCGACGGATGGCCTTTTTGTCAACGACGCGGTTTTTACGCGCATTCCCGCAAGATTTTTTTCACCGCTTTTGCCAACCTCTTTCGCCGCGTATCTTGAGATGCGTGAAAAATCGCCCCCTTTAAGCCCCATTCTCTTCTGACCTAAGTTTTTAATCCAATCATTCATCTATATTAGGAGTCTTTTCAATGAAGAAAACTATTTTAGCTTTGATGCTTTTATTCGTGATGGCTTCGACAGTGGTCTATGCGGCGGATTCCACGGCTCCGGCTGTGTCCGGCACTCCGGCCGTTACTGTCGATAAGGACAAAAAAGATGCTGAGATGAAGAAGGAAAAGAAAGAGAAGGATAAAAAAGAAAAGAAAAAGAAAACCAAGAAGGAAAAAGTCAGTTAAGTCTGACTAGCTGATCTTTAGCGCCCGCCGGATCCTCAAAATCCGGCGGGTTTTTATTTTCCAGCTCCCACATCCTATTTGACATCGCTTTGCCTTAGAGCTAACGTGTCTCTAGACGGTGGATGGGAACGGGGTTCCTTAAGATACAAGGGGAAATGGTCATGACAAATTCCGCGAATACAGTTCGTCTTCATCGCGTTTTACGCGCTTCGCCTGAGAAGGTTTATCGGGCTTTTTTGGATCCGGAGGCCATGGTGAAGTGGCTTCCGCCCTACGGATTTACCGGCAAGGTTCATCAAATGGACGCGCGGGTGGGCGGGAGTTGCAAAATGTCGTTCACGAATTTTGGTACGGGCAAAGGGCATTCGTTTCGCTGTCAATACACCGAGCTTATTCCGCATGAACGGATCCGATACACTGACCAATTTGATGACCCCAATTTACCGGGTCAGATGCCCGTGACTGTCACTTTGTGCAAGGTTTTGAGCGGTACGGAGATTTCTATTACGCAGGAAAATATTCCATCTGTCATTCCACTGGAGTTTTGTTATCTGGGATGGCAGGAATCGTTAGTCCAGCTAGCGCATTTAGTCGAACCAGAAATTCCGGATGGCGCGTAATTCCGGCGATCACTCGAACAAATAAAGCACAAACCAGGAGGGAAGCATGGGCATTGCGATGAGCTTGGCGGCATTGTGTTTAGGGTACTTGGTTTTTATTCAAGGATCTAGAGAAATAGGAAATACCAGAACGGTGGGACGTCTCATCGGTATCACCACGATTATTTTGGCTGTTGCTTGTTTGGCGTGGGGCTCCATGAAATGCTCGCTTATGAGAGGCGGTTGCCCACTATCTAAGGGAATGTGCAAAATGTCGATGGCCAAAAAATAAAAGGGAGTGTCCCGGCATAAAAATGGATCGCACCCATGAACGCAATCGCGCCAGTGGAGGCCGTCTAGAAAACGTTTCTGGATCTCTCTTAGTTCGCCGATTTTCTGTCAGGCAGCCTGAGATGTACCGCGTGGTCGAAGCCGTTTTGGCGTCGCGGCTGACTTCCATCGATAAAGCCGCGCTCTGTGAACTGGCTCAGACGGCGATGGACATCGAATTTGACGGCCTCAACGGTGATTTTCTTCAAGTAGGCTGTGGCCTCGGCGGCGCTGCCATCGTGATCGCCCACGCCAAACGCCGCAATCGGACTCTGATGGTGTACGACCCTTTCGCCGGCAACCCAGACGCCGAAATGCAGACGCGCCGCGCACTCACAACCCACAACGCCGATGAGCGCCTGAACGTCCAACTCGTTCCGGGATCCTACGAGGAGACGCTGACTTCAAACGAGCCTCTCGCCCTAGCCCACATCGACTGCGGCGAATACGCCCCCACGTACCTCTTACTCGAACGCCTAGCCCCACGCCTCGTCCCCGGCGGCCACCTCATCATCGGCGACTACCGTACCAAAGAAGAATGCCGGAAGGCGGTGGATGACTATTTTCGGGGGAGGAGGGGGTTTAAACTCGTCCGACAGAGTCGGTTGCATGTGATTAGGAGTTAGTTGAATAATTCAATTCTTTAATATGGTAATTTATATTGAAAAATAGCCATACCTAGGCTATACTTCTATTAGCCTATGAGTCGCTTCGAATGGGATACTAAAAAGGATGCTGAAAATAAGACTAAGCATGGCATCTCCTTTGAATATGCTCAGTATGCTTTTTCCGATCCTCGTCGTGTCATTGCGCAAGACTTGGAGCACAGCAAAGAAGAAAATAGATTCTACTGTTTTGGCCGCGTGGGGGAGGGGATTTTAACAGTGCGCTTTACCTATCGGGCTAGTGTGATTCGAATTATAGGAGCCGGCTACTGGAGAAAGGGAAAGAAAATATATGAAACAGAAAATAAAGTACTCTAGCGAACCAATCGGGAAGCTTCGTGTTATCAAAGATTTTTTGCCGTCACCCGAAGAAATCGCCTTTAAAGAAGAGCCTGTCAAAGTGACAATGGTTTTGAGTAAATCCAGTGTCCAGTTTTTTAAAAAGACAGCTCGTAAACATCACACTCCCTATCAGAAGATCATCCGCACCCTGTTAGATACTTACGTCGCTCGTTACGCGGCCTAATAAACCGCCTGTTTCATCGGCGGCTGTTTTTAACGCGTCTCTTTTTTAGAAGGCACCGCCCTAGAAGGCTCGTCCCCGGCGGCCACCTCATACCGCACCCAAGAAGAGTGCCGAAAGGCTGTGGATGACTATTTTCGTGGGAAGAAGGGTTTTTAGCTGGTTCGTAGGAGTCGGTTGTGTGTGATTAGGGGTTAGTAGAAGGATCCTAGTAGAATCCGGCTCGATATTAGAAGTGGAAAGAGGATAGTTTTAGTACTCGAATGGTCATTTATACCGAATTAGCTTAGAGCTAATACCTCTATTTGGGGTGTCGTTCGGTTACTTATTGATTCTTCTGCCATAACTCTTTTAATAAATCCACTTCGCGCTTGCCATATATAGTGCATATCTCATCTGCAACATCCTTCTCACCAACCTTATATAGACGTTCTATGAGTAATAAAATATTTTCGGAGTGATACATCGGTGTATTCTTTTCGAGCAGTTTTAAAAAAATTCTTCCTAATCTTTTGATGCTTTCTTCGTCTTCGAATTTTGTCAGATATTCCAAAAAAAATGTCGAATGATGATGCTTATTAACATGAGGCGCGGAAAGTAATAGCCACTTTTCACTATCGCTATCTATTTGCTCCAAAAGCAACGTAAGTTCTGCCAATTTGGAAAGAAATGAATCGTAGTTTTCTCCAAGCTGATTTTTTACATAATCCCGATTGTCATATGCCCATTTCCAAAATTCTATGATTTTATTTTTTTCTTCTTTCGTAACATTATTTTCTTCGTTTTTTTCCTTTTTAATAGTTCTAGGAGTTATAGACCAAAAGAATCCGATAGCTTCAAGCCATCTATCCGTTTTTTCCAAGACTTTGGCTTCGGAAAGCATTTTCCAGAACAAACTAATCTCTCCATTCGGATTATCTTTTTGGAGCGCTTCATATCCATGAAGATACCCAATAGCCACATGATGAACCAAATTTTCATCCATTCGCTCATTCAGTACTTTGTGATCCAAAGCTTTTATGTAATGAGGCCTCATTAAAAAATATACGTCTTTGTAAAACCTCTGCCCCGATAAGTACCCCTCGATAAACATCCGCCATTCAAAATCATTATAGTTACGATCTACGAACTGCCCCACTTTTGATTCTGCGTAATCCTTATCTAAAAATATGATTTGAGGTAAAAAGCAGCCAAACCATATGTATGCATCTATCCCGATATTGAAAAACCGCTCATATTTTTCTTGCCCCCATTTTTTTGGGACATGGCCGGTCGCTCTAGCAACTCTCAATGAAAATGCAACAAAGGAGTCTATGGTTTTCCCCAAAGTGGTATTAAAAACGTATGTCAATGCACTATCATTAATCTCTGGGGATTTTTCTCCTTTTATAACGGAAATAATTAAATTAAATAATTGCTCCACTTTCGGAAACAACGATGGATCAAAACTTTTTGTATCATCCCCGGAAATATTATCAATGATTCCCACAATATCATCGATAAGCCACAAATAGATCCCTCTAGCACTATCACCACCCTGAGCCTCTAGAGCCTTCTTTAAAAAATCATTCGGATTGGCAACAATCCCTTCTGACAACCGCTTTGAAAGAAAAGAGCCGGGAAGGGGTTGATTTAAACGTTTGGGTGGAGAATTTGAAGAGCAAAAGAAAAATTAAAATTAACGAGGAGTATTTTAATGAAGCCTCCAAAAACGCCGCTTCCATATAAACGCAGCGTCTATTATCTCAATGAGGGTTTTCAGAGAGATTTTATCGTAAAATTTTGTATTTTGGCGGGCGTTAGTTCTATCCTTGCCATGAGCTTGGTCTACTGGCTGGCTCTCAATTCCACGACCGTGGCTATCAAAGACGGGCATGTGGCGGTGCACACGACGGCCGAGTATTTATGGCCTTTGATGTTTCAAACGGTATTGCTGGAGCTGGTTTTCGGTACGATCGCGACTGTCGCCTTGACGTTGATTATCAGTTTTAGAATCGCCGGCCCTTTGCATCGTCTAAAATTAACGCTGCAAGGATTAGGCCGGGGCGATTTAGCCACTCAGATATGTCTTCGCAGTGATGATCAATTAAAAGATTTGGCGCAGGTGTACAATGACGCCATTTATCAGCTCAATGGCCAGGTCAAACTTCTCAAAAACGCTTCTTCGGTAGACGAATTCAAAAGAGAGTTGGCTAAATTTAAAACGTCATGATAGCATTACCCACCAAGCCAAGGGTGATGCCAATGAGGCGTTGTTTTTTTTATTGTGTGACACTGTTTTTTTTAGCGACTTCCGCGGCTCATGCGCAGAGTGACGATGGATTTGGCGACGCGCTCAAGATTGAAGGCGAGCATTTTAATATTTATTATAAGTCGCACATCGCTCTTGAGGGTTTGCTCAAGCAATTGAGTGTCAGTCCGGCGGATGAGATGCTTTCCAAGCAATCGATAGACACATCTTCCCTGGAGCGCACGATTTCTTCGAAGGTGGAAGTGTTGTTCAATCGTGCCGGCGATATCCTGGACATGCATGTTTATAGTTTCCAGGGCAGTATCAAAATTTTCCCCTCCATGAAAGACATGACCGACTACTACAACACGCGTTTTCACGCAAACCTGCCCTGCACCGGCTACGCTTTTTATTCGCCGGATGATAAATCGATTTATGTCTCCGCCGATAATTTCCGGCGTGAAGTTTTGGGGCATGAAATCGGCCACGCCATCATGAGCGGTTATTTTGTGGTTCAACCTTCCATGAAAGTTCAAGAAGTTCTTGCCGGGTACGTCGAGTACCAATTAAGAAAATCAGAATAAAGCCTAACGCGTTTCGCGTTTGGGCATTTCCCCGATAGACAATCAAGCGCTTGCCCTGATTTTGCAAGTTCTTCATTTGCTTTATGATTGTTGTATGAAAAGATTGATCCGAGGGATGTTATTTTCTCTTTTTGCGATGACAAGCTGGATAGTTCTGCCTGCGCACGCGATAGAAGACGCGAAAGCTTATTACAATCGCGGCACAAACTCTTATGAAAAAGGGGATGATGAGGCGGCGATCAAAGATCTTTCGGCGGCGCTTGTGCTGGAACCCAAATCACCGGACGCTTATTTTAACCGGGGATTAAGTTACCGGAGACAGCATCGAATCGAAGAAGCCATTTCAGATTTTTCAAAAGCGATCGAGCTTTATTCGGAGCAACCCAGATATTATTTTGAACGTTGCAACGCGCGGATCGTCAAAAATGATTTTGAAGGCGCCATCGCTGATTGCTCGAAAACAATACGGCTTTCGCCGGCGGAAGCGGAACCTTATTTGCTGCGTGGGGTGGCGTTTCTCTTGAATGACAATCTTGATCAAGCGCTCGAGGACAGTTTGAGAGCGCTTCACATCGCTCCTGATTACAGAGATGCCCAGCGACTCTTGCTTGAGACTCTTCATAAAAAAGAAATCGCTTATCAAAAAATGATTTCAACAACCCCTCTTAAGCCTGTGGTTGTGGAGCCTAAAGGGATTGGAATGCTCGGCGACACCAGTACTTCATCGTGATTAACGAAGAACTGATCGTGCAATACTCCTACGGCATTATTGAGGACTGGTCTGATTTGGTGTATAGAATTATGGAGAATAATTTGAGAGGCGGGTTGACCATCCCACTGCAAAGGCCTACAATAATTAAGGGTCTTATCATCAAATAAAAATGGAGATCCTGTGATCTGGAAAAAATTACAATGGCGTCTCTGGAATTTTATCGTACGGGTCGTCGCGGCCGCCGAAGGCTACCCGGATCCTATCTCGCTTTTAGCCAATCTCCGGCGTTTTGCCCAACCGTCTGAACTGACCGCTCCCAAAGAACTGTTGCGCGCGGGGGCGATTATGCAGGCCAGAGGTTTGATCAATAGTCAGGCCATTCAGCACAACATGGATTGGGTGTGGCCGTATTGGGTGGAGCGTCAATTTGACCCGAACGATGATTCTTTTCTTCCTCGCGCGTTTAATTTAGCGCATTTAAATCTAACGCATAGAAATTGGACGGCTGTGGGAACGCCGGATTCGGCGGATCTGTCGATTGTGGATCCTCGCGGGCTGGTGACGCCTTTTTTTGACGGCTGGTCTCTGGATCAGTGGGTTCTCACTACGGA
>JAHFFM010000207.1 GCA_023247935.1 Candidatus Omnitrophota bacterium
ACCGCGGCCTTAACCGCGTTTTACATGACCCGCGCTTTGTGGATTGCGGTGCTGGGACCTGAAAGAGGTGAACACTCTCACGCGGGCGACGCTCCTTGGGTCATGAAGCTTCCTTTGATTTTTTTATGCGTTCTTTCCGTGATCGGCGGATTCATAGGAATTCCTGAATTTTTAGCCGGAGAACATGGAAGCGGCGAACATTTGAATAGGGTTGTCGCTGCCTGCTCCGTGGCCGCGGCTATGGCCGGAATTATATTAGGCACGATTCTCTATTCAAATAAATCCCTTTCCAAAGACCCTCTCGTGGATTCTCTGAAAGGCGCGTATCAATTTATCGTGAATAAATATTATTTGGATGATCTCTTCACTTGGCTGGCAAATCTATTTCAAAACGCTCTGGCGCGGATTTTACTTTGGTTTGATTTGAATATCGTGATTCAAAAAGGTGTCAATGGCGTGGCATTTGTGACCGCGCGGTCCGCGGCGTTGCTGCGGCGCGCCCAAACGGGAATTGTTCAAAGCTATGCCATGGTTTTTGGGTTTGGCGTGGTGGTTATCGTTTATTTTTTAATGATGAGAGGTTGATTTGTTTTCTTTAGGACCGGTTTCCTGGATTTTGATGGCACCCGCATTAGGGGCATGCTGTCTGTTTTTTGTGCCAAAAGACAAACTGAGTTTGATTCGGGGCATTGGCTTGCTCGCGGCTTCCGTTTCTTTCCTTCTTTCTATTTACGTTTTCTTGAATTATGACCGTACGCTGGCCGGATATCAATTCGTGGATAAAATCGAATGGGTGCCGATGCTGGGAATCTCCTATCATGTCGGCGTTGACGGAATCAGCGCTGTTTTAATTCTCATGACCGGCATTCTGGCTTTTACCGGCGTGATTGTATCCTGCTCGGTTCAAACAAGGGTAAAAGAGTATTTTATTTTCTATCTTTTTCTCATTTCAGGCTGCCTTGGAACATTTTGCGCTCTCAATATTTTCTTCATTTACTTCTTTTACGAAACCGCGGTGGTGCCGGTATTTCCTTTGATCGGGGTTTGGGGATCAGGAAACAAAGAATATGCCACCATGAAACTGACGCTTTATCTCACATTTGGCGCGGTGCTTGCGCTGGTCGCCATTCTGGCACTTTATTTTGCGACGGGTTTAAACACATTTGACCTGCCCGCGATTGAGCAGGCGATCGCGGCGAGGCCATTGCCTCTTGAATTTCAACGTTGGGCATTTCCTCTTTTAATGGTTGGTTTCGGGGTCATTCTGACTCTCTGGCCGCTTCATACCTGGTCTCCTATGGGTTATGCGGCGGCGCCCACTTCCGTCAGCATGCTGCACGCGGGAGTTTTGAAAAAACTGGGCGCTTACGCGATTATTCGCCTGGGTTTAGGGCTCATGCCTCAAGGCGCTGCGATTTGGATGCCGGTCGTGGCTTGGCTGGCAACGGTGAATATTCTTTATTGCGGCTTGGTGGCATTCACACAAAAAGATTTGAAATACATTTTGGGTTATTCCAGCTGCAGCCATATGGGCTATATCCTTTTAGGGCTTGCCTGCATGACACCGGCTTCTTTAAACGGCACCTTATTTTTCATGTTTTCTCATGGCTTGATGGCTGCCCTCGGATTCGCTTTGGTTGGTTTTATTTACGAGCAAACGCATACGCGCATGATTCAGGATTGGGGCGGCTTTGGAAAAAAAGTGCCCTTCGCGGCCACTCTTTTTATTATGATGGCAATGGCTTCTTCAGGCGTTCCCGGTTTTGGAAACTTTATCGGGGAAATGATGATTCTTTTAGGTGCCTGGGATAAATTCCGCATTCAGGCGGTTTTGGCTGTGCTGGGTCTCGTCGTCACGGCGGGCTACATGCTTAAAACTGTTCGAGGCACCATGCAAGGCCCGCTCAACGCCCACGGACACGAATTAAAAGACGCTAAAGGACTGCAAAAACTTCCCTATCTTATTTTAATCGCCGGATTATTGCTCGTAGGCTTTGTGCCAAACGTCATCATGACTTCGATCACTTCCGGGACCAAACCTATTTTAGAAAGAATGACGCATGAACGTTGAAATTCCCTGGGCTATTTTAAAAGTTGAGTTCGGTCTTATCGCTTTAGCGGTGGGCTGCATGATTCTGGACATCTTTCTCGCAAAAGAAAAAAGAGGAAATATTCTGGCCAATGTCGCCATGACAGGCGTCACCGCCCTTTTCTGTCTGGGCTGCTCTCAATGGGGGAATTTTGGCTATGGTTTTAATTTTTCTTTTGTGCAGGACGGCACAACGCTTTGCTTCAAATCCATTATTCTTATTGCCGCTTTTTTTGCGCTTTTTATGGCAAGAGAGTACCAGGGGCAATTAAAACGCGGCCAGGGTGAATTCAGCTTGTTGATTCTTTTCGCGACGATCGGAGCGGTTTTTTTAGTTTCGGCGAATGATTTTCTGCTTTTCTTTGTGGCGCTGGAAACGCTCAGCATTTCTCTCTATATCATGACAGCCTATTTGCGCGATAACGCCGAATCTATTGAAGCCGGTGTTAAATATCTGATCCTGGGCGCGCTTTCCAGCGCGTTTTTCCTGTTTGGGTTGAGTTATATTTACGGCGCCACCGGAAGCACCAATTATTATGTGATCAGCCACAAAATGATGGAATTATCTTCCATCCCGCCAGCATTTACATTTGGAATGATCATGGTCTTAGCGGCAATCGGATTTAAAATTTCATCCGTTCCGTTTCAACTTTGGGTTCCAGATATTTATCAGGGCGCGCCCACGCCAGTCACCGCGTTTTTAGCCACGGCTTCCAAAGCGGCGGGTTTTGCGGCATTGATCCGGTTGGTTTTAACCGTGTTTGCGCCCGCGCAACAGCAACTCTCGGTTCTTTTTTCAGTCCTCGCGGCTCTAACCATTATTTACGGCAATATAGGCGCCATTCCCCAAACCAATATCAAGCGTCTTTTGGCTTATTCCAGCATCGGTCATGCGGGTTATCTGCTTGTTGGAATGGCGGTTTTACAAAATTCCGGAAAAGAAGCGATTCTTTTTTATCTTTTGAGTTATGTTTTCAGCACCGCAGGCGCTTTTCTGGTTTTGATCGGGGTTTGCAATGCCGTCAAATCCGATGATTTCCGTGAACTGGCCGGACTTTCTAAAAAATCTCCAATGCTGGCGGCGGCGATGCTGATTTCGCTTATGTCTCTTGCGGGAGTTCCTCCGCTGGCCGGATTTTTCGCGAAATTTTTTATTTTATGGGCTTGCGTGAAGTCAGGCTTGATATGGCTAGCGTTTATCGGAGTTTTAAACGTCATCACCTCCCTTTATTACTACCTGAAAGTAGTCAAAGTGATTTATGTGGATGAACCGGCAAACTCGGCGCCGCTCAACCCCATCTTTGACCAACGCGTCATCCAAATCTTCGTCATGGTGGGAATCGTCGTAATGGGCATCTTCCAAGGCCCTTTCATCCGAATCGCCACCACCGCCTTCTCAACCTTCGCAAAGTAGCCTTAGGCTGGACCACAAACAAGTTCTTCTCCGCTCCTACTGCCCTTTTCATCCCATGGCCTTTCTCTAAGTGATGGGGGATGTCTAGACTTGTC
>JAHFFM010000208.1 GCA_023247935.1 Candidatus Omnitrophota bacterium
AAAAGGTACGACTGACGCGCGAGAAAATAAACAGCGCCGCGACCAGAGCTAAAAATTGAAATGCGCAGCACCCGATACGCATTTCTTTAAGCCCCTCACCAAGCGTGGAAAAAAATCCTGCGATCCAATAATACCGCCCCGGAAAGTAAGATTGAAAGTCACGCATCGGGACGGCTGCGGACATGAAAATTTCCCGGGCGCCATACCAAACAAATCCGTCTTCTCCTGGATAGGGGGCCTGCGTGATGTGGAATGACCCCCAAACCACGACGGCAAAAAACGCGTAAAGAAATATCATCGCAATTCTTTTAAACCTTCCTGCATTCGCTTAACCCCTTCCTCAAATATTTTCTTTTCAGGCAATAAACTCAGAACCAGACAATCGTCTTCAAAATCAAAAAAATAACCGGGATTCACGAAAACGTCTTTCTCTTTCAATAAGTAAATGGCTGCTTTCTCATCCGTTAATCCTCGTGGAAGCGGCAAAACAACATACCACCCGCCTTCCGGCTTGTGTATGGGCACGGCATGCCGTGCGCCTGCATTTTGGTTTAAAATTTTAAAATTTGCCGCCACTCTCTCCATCGCCTCTTTTAAAAAAATGTCACGGTTTCTAAGCCAAGTTGGAAGCGCGCGCTGAGCAGGCGTGTTCACGGACAAATAAGCATCGGCAATAATTTCCAACCGCCGGCATGCGGTTTCGCGAAGTTTTTGAGAACCACTCACCACAATCCATGAAAGTTTCATTTGCGGAAGCCCGAGAATTTTTGAGATGCCACTTAAAGTGAAACACAATCCTTCTGAAATGGAAGCGGCGCTTTTTCTGGTTTTGTTTTCATGGTCAAAATCCAAAAAAACCTCATCTGAGACGAGAGGTTCGGGACCCGGCTCAATCGGCGGATAATGCCCAGTCGGATTATTCGGATTAATCAAAACCAGCGCTTTCGTCTTTTTATTTCTCAGCTCCCCAAGCTCCTTTTCATCCCAGCCCCACATTTTTCCGTCAAATGAATAACGGAATTGCCTTAAATGAATATCAGCCATAGCCGCCAAATGCTCAAAAAGCGGATAACCGGGAAGTCCGCATAAAATTTCATCCCCCGGATCAGCCAAAAGATGAAATAAAAAGTTGTAACCTTCACTAGTACCACTAGTTAGAAAAATTTGATCGGGTGAAACAGAGACTTTCTTCTGGGCATAATACGACGAGATGGCTTCGCGAGCCTCTAAGAGGCCTTTTGGATTAGGTTCATAACTCAAGTTATTAGAGCTAGTTAGAGAGTTTAGATTAAATGCTGTCTCTTGAGAAAACCCGCAACGGGTAGGGTTGGATTCGGTCAAATCCCAAATAAAACTTCTTTTTTGTTTTTTTTGCTCTAAAACACGGGAAAACACGCTAGCCTCCCCTTCCGCAAAAAATGTTCGATTGGAAAATAACATGGAAATTGCTAAAATGAGCCCATGAAAAGAGAAATCAGCCTTTCTACCGACCTTCGCCTGTCCCAAGAGCGCCTGTCTGAAAAGACATGGGTGCTGTTCCCTTTGGGAACCATTGATTCCGTTTCCTCGGAAGAATTCGGAAATAGAATTCGAAAATTCTTGGACGAAAACGGCCCTTCTTCCAATTTGCTACTTGATATGTCCGGCGTCAAATATATTTCCAGCATTGGCTTAGGCGCTCTCATCAGCTTGCTGCGCAAATCCAAACAGGACGGTTCTGAATTCGGAGTTTATAACCCACAGCTTGCCGTTCGCCGCGTTTTGGAAATTTCAAAACTCGATTTCCTTTTGGTCAAAACAGAAGGACTGGACCCGCAAGGACCTTTTACAAATTACGTTCAAAAAAAAGAAGCTGAAAAAGCGCTCGTTGAAGCAGCTAAAGCGCAGGCCGCGCGCCCTCAAGCACGCCCTGGGCGACCTTAACAGTCGAACGGCTTCCGTCTCCCCAAGGCCAAATCATCGCGCAATTAGAAAGTCCGTCGCGATACAGGTAATATAAAGTCTGCTGTTTCTGAATACTCCCATAGCGCTTAGTCACGTCTTTCGCCTGGTCAGAAGGCGCGATCCCCGCTGGCTTAAAAGGCACTCCAAAATAAATTTCAAGCACGGGATAAAGCAACGGCAAATTCTTGGCGCCGATCACAAATTCATAATAACCCTCGGCTTCCTTGCGCACTTCTTCGCTGGGAAGTTTTTTTAAATTTTCAACCAGATCCTGGAAAATCATTTGGATTTTGCGCCTTTGCGGATGGCGGTCGCTTGTGCGGCCATTTTATCGGCATCAACGGTTTTACCGGCTTGCCTTTTTATTTCTGCATAGCGCTCCAAAGCCGCGGCCACAAACGGATGATTCGTTCCATAAGCGCTCTTGAGCAAGTTCAAAGCACGATCGCTGGCGGAAAAGGCTTCCCCGTATCGCCCTTGCGCCGCGTAAAGAAGCGCCAAATTATATAAAGGCACGGAAAGATCCGGATGCTCTTTTCCGGCAATTTTCTCGGAGGTTTGCAGCGCACGTAGATAAAGTTCTTCAGCTTCCGCGTATTTTTTCTTTTTTTTGTAAAGCATTGCAAGATTGTTCAGCGAAAGAACAGTTTCGGGCTTATCTTTTCCGTAGGTTGCTTCAGATAAGGTCAGCGCTTTTTTGGCAACAGGGATGGCTTTGGTGTAATACTTTTTTTGGTATAGCTCAATGACTTGCTTGTTTAGGTCAACCCAATTCTCCGCGGCGGAAACAGGCGCTACGAAAAATAGCCCCGCCAGAAAAAAAGCTGCGATCAAACGCGTCACGCTTTTTTACCGGCCAGCTTCTCGTCTATAACTGTTTGGAAATTTTCAACGGGTTGGGCTCCCACGAGTGAAGTTCCGTTAATAAAGAAACCGGGTGTTCCTGAAACGCCCGAACCCTGTCCGATTTTTATATCTTCATCGACCACGGGTTTCATTTTTGAGCCGTCAAAACAGGAATTAAAATCCGTTTCATGCAGATTTAATTTTTTAGCGATCGCTTTCATGTCCTCTGGCGTAAATTTGCCCCAAAATTCGGTATTAATAAGGTTCCGGAATTCCCAGAATTTCCCCTGCTCATTCGCACAAAGCAGAGCCTCGGCGGTTTTTGCGGCATTAGGATGCATAGGCAATGGGAAATTTTTTGAGATGATTCGAATTTTGCCGGGATTTTTGGCAAAAAGTTCGTCTACGACTTCGGCGCCCTTTTTACAAAACGGGCAATTGTAATCAAAAAATTCGATCAAAGTAATGGGCGCGTTTTCGGGTCCTTTGGAAATTCCCTTCTTGAGCCAATCCTTGGGAAAATCATAAATTTTATTTGGATCTATTTGAGGCCCCCCGGGTCTTGGGGCTCCGGCTCCGGGATTCCCTGCGGGACCCGGTCCTTTGGCGCCCGGATATTGTCCGGATGGATTCAAATACCACTCAATATAAGGAGTAATCATTTCGATTGGAATCGCCCCGGTTGAAAGGCGACCATTAATCAAAAAGCCGGGTGTACCCGTAACTCCGAGTGATTTTCCAGTCCCAATTTCTTTATCTACCCAATCTTTATATTTCGCGGTATTCAAGCAAGCTTGAAAGGAGCCT
>JAHFFM010000209.1 GCA_023247935.1 Candidatus Omnitrophota bacterium
ATCGCAGGCTGTCGGATAGTAGCTGAAAGTATTCAGGAGCAAAATAAAATCGTCAGCCAAGTTAAAACTTCGTTTTCCTCCGTCGTTTTGATCGATCGCAGATTAAAGCCGAGTTATGGTTACAGGGCAGTTCATTTAATTATTAAAGTGGATGAGAAGTTAATTGAGATACAAGTTCGGACTATCCTACAGCATGAATGGGCTGAACTTTCTGAACGATTTTCGGATAAAATAGACCCAGCTATAAAATATGGCGGAGGAGCCTCGACTATTCAAGAAAGTCTGTTAAAATTATCAAAGCATTATGCGGACTATGAAGAGTTAGAAGCCGATATATTTGGGAGTTCACATGAAACTAAAGAAGCAGAGACTAAATGGCGAGACAAGATGAACAAGCTTAAAAACGAACTGATTAGGCTTGCTAAATTGATAGGGTGAGGAGGAGCTATGATTTTTTTAATTGAATACAATCGCCAAAAAGAAGCAATTGTAAAATTTGAAAGATTTAAAAATTCCGACCGGACTAAAGCTGAAGATCGTAGATTTGAAATCGAATTAGATTTAAATCAACGAAAGGTGAATCATGAAGTTGTTCTTTTGGAAGCTTATAACGAGCAAGGATTGCGCCGCACACATAAACGGTATTTCCAATCACTCGAAGAGTCTCTCAAAGAAAAAAATAATCTTCTGTCGTGATAATCACATAAATTCATTTACTCGACAATTTCACAGAAACACATTAACTAGTTATGGACAAACAAGATAAACCACTTAAAGTCGCGATAAAAACTTTTGGCTGACCAATGGGAGAGACTCCTCATACCTGCAAGTCGTTTGCTGGCATCTTTTTACGCATCTGATTGATCTCAAATCCGAATCTTTTTCCTTGCTTCCGGCCCTCTTCTCCCTAGAATAGAGCCGTTTCAGTTTTAGCGCTATATGGAGCGAAAAATGAAATCACTTAGTGTCCTTGAGGTCTTGGATGTGCTCAGCCGCAAGAAGATGAGAATCTTCACTCCGGAGGAATTCCGCCGTTTGTTCCGGGTGACCCAGCGTGCGGCGCAGGAGTTCATCAAGGACCATACCCAAGACCTTTTCATCAAGATTCGTAACGGCCTTTACGCCCTCAGGTCCGACCCGCCCCATGAACTTGAAATCGCGAACCGAATCTACAGTCCTTCCTACATTTCCATGGAGTATGCGCTTGCCTATTACCGGTTTATTCCGGAAACGGTTTATACGGTCACTTCCGTCACCACCAAGATCACCCGTGAATTTACGGTCCAGGGCAAAAGCTATGAATATTCAAGAATAAAGCGAAAAGCCTATACGGGATACCATCTCGTGAAGGAAGGGCAGACGAACATCCTCATGGCGGTTCCGGAAAAAGCCTTGGTCGATTATTGTTATTTTGTGGATCTCCGGCTGAAATCGTTGAATGAGCGCTTACGTGTCAAAAAAGCCGACGCGAAAGAGGTCCTTCGCTATGCCCGTCTCTTTGGCCGGGAAAGCCTCCTGAAGCTGGTCCGGGAGATTTTATGATCGATGCGAAATTAGTCCGCACGCTTGCTGACCGCTATCAAACGCCATCGGACAATATTGTGCGTGAATATTTCCAGCATCTTTTCCTCTCCCATCTTTACCGGCAGAAAGACGCGGACCATCTTTTGTTTAAGGGGGGAACAGCCTTGCGAATTGTCTGGCAAAGTCCTCGTTTTTCCGAAGACCTGGATTTCACAGGTACCAATGCCAGTATTCAGGCGATTGAATCGGTGCTTGAAAAGACTCTGGCGGGAATCGAAGAAGAGGGAATGAATGTAGAAATAGATGAAGCCAAGAAAACTTCAGGCGGTTATTTTTCAATC
Source organism: Candidatus Omnitrophota bacterium (assembly GCA_023247935.1). Taxonomy (GTDB): domain Bacteria; phylum Omnitrophota; class Gorgyraeia; order 2-02-FULL-51-18; family 2-02-FULL-51-18; genus JAHFFM01. Next base: position 1,866 of record JAHFFM010000209.1, read on the forward strand.
CTTCAGTTTGAAGGGGGCGGTAACCGGGGCGAAATCCAGCTTGAGGTTTCTTTGAGAGGGGCCGGCAGAGCGGCCGGGGATACCGCTTTGATTCCATCTGAGTTTATACCGGCGTTTACATTGATCCACCTGGAAGAAAAAATCTTGGTGCATGAAAAGGTAATGGCTCTGCTGACCCGAGCCAAACCCAGAGATTTTTATGATCTTTATTTTATCCTGCGCAGCCGCCTGGCATTTAAAGAGATTTTTCAAAAAGACAAAACCTTGAAAATAAAACTCATGGACGCCATGCAAAAAACAAAATTGGACGCAAAAAGCGAGCTCAAGCGCTTTCTGCCGGCCAGCCAGCACGGCCTTTTGAAAAATTTCAAGACTGTTTTAACCGCCGAAATTGAGAGGAATCTTCCCGGCTAATGAGAACTTCACCGCCGCTTTTGCGGCAGTACTGAGCGTGGCGGCTTTGACGCCGCCTACGCTCATGTAACGGCAGTTTATAGGTACTTAGAGCCTATCCTGATATCAGTTTTCTGTAGGTGATCCAGCCACAGACAAAATGCAACAGGGCCAGATAATTTTCCGGTTTCTTTTCCCAGCGAATCAAAATCCTTCGAAATCGATTCATCCAACTATGCGTGCGCTCCACTACCCACCGCCTGGCTTTGAATCCAACTTCATGTTTGATGGCCTGCGCTTCTTCACCACGGGCTTTGATATGTGCCGTGTAACCAAACTCGATGGCCAAATCTCTGACCTCATCGTAGTCATAGCCCTTGTCCAGGCAAAGATTCTGTTTTGACTTCGGACGTCTCAACGCAACACTTGACAGAGTTGCCTCAACCATTTTCATGTCATGACGATTGGCGCTTTCGACGGCCAGACCGATCGGAATTCCACAACCTTCACACAACAAGCTGCGTTTGACGCCGCCTTTGGCTCGGTCCGTGGGATTGGGACCTGTTTTTTTCCCCTCCCAGCGGGGCTTTCGTCATGGCTCCATCCATACTTTGCCAGCTCCAGTCAATGCCTTTGCATTCATCATACTCCTGAAGCCCCTCCTGCCAGAATCGTAAAAACACGCCGGCTTCGACCCATTTCTGAAATCGCGCATGCGCTACGGACCCAGAACAAATTCTTGTCTCATCCAGCGCTTTCCACTGACATCCCGTCCTGAGCACAAAAAAAATTCCGTCCATCACCTCACGGTCCGGCCTGGGTTTCCGTCCGCCTCCACGGGGGTGGGGATTGACTCTTCGCGGAATCAATGGCTCAAGCTTCGCCCATAACCCATCGGTGACTCGGTAACGGTTCGACTTGCGTTTCTTCCTCGCTCTGCGTCCACGCTTCTTACCTTGCCGCTTTTTGGTTTCTTTCATCCGATACCTCCCGTTGCCTAAAGTATCGGATTCTTCTCACTAATTTTTAATATCAGGATAGGCTCTTAATCTTGCAAGGATGGTTTCTATGGAACGAGACATAAGGAAAGCGAACGAAGAACTAGCGAACCAATTCTCGATTTTTTTAGAAAAAGTCGGAATAGGCGATGGTGCCGCAATTGAATTTGTCCGATCCTCCGACATTGATATCAAAAGGTACTACTTTTACTGTCTGAGTTTAAATTCAAGGCTGAAAGCGCAATGGGGCCAAGAGATTACGTTTCATCCAATGATAAAATCGTGCTAATTCGTTGCGGACCAATCGACGTTTGCGCTCATGGATA
>JAHFFM010000210.1 GCA_023247935.1 Candidatus Omnitrophota bacterium
TATTTTTACGGAATTCAAACAATTGGCCGACAAGAAAAAAGAAGTTTTTGATTATGACCTGATGGCGCTTGTGGACAATGAAATTGCCTCAAGCCCGAAGATTTATGAGCTCCTTTATTTGAGTGTGCTCAGTCAAAGCGGAAAAAAACCACAAGTGTCCATTCGCCTGAAAGTAAAAGGCAAACAGAAATCCGTTTCCGGAAGCGGAAGCGGACCTGTGGACGCGGCTTATAAAATCATCGACAAGATTATCCAGAAGAAAACGCGTTTGTTGGATTATCAGATCCGTTCCGTGACCGTGGGCAAAGATGCCCAGGGCGAGGTGACGGTCAAGGTCCAGGGACCCGACAAACAAATGATTCTGGGACAAGGATTGAGCACGGACATCATCGAAGCGAGCGTCAAAGCTTACTTGGATGCGATTAATAAAATGGTCTATCGCTCTCAAGTTTCCAAGAAGGGGCAAGCCGCGCACGGCGTTTAAAGCAGGGCCGGTTAAATTGCGCAGCGCTTTCTTCAAAACAGGGGATGTGTGTGTTCATGGAACATAAAATAGATTCAAAAACTCACCTTTATGGGATTTTTGGCAATCCCATCGAACACTCGCTTTCCCCGGTTTTGCATAACGCCGTTTTTAAACAGCTAGGCATGAACAGCGTTTACATGGCTTTTTGTGTCGAGTCGGAATCTTTAGGATTGGCTTTTGAGGGAATGCGCGCCCTGGGAATTAAAGGCGTGAATATCACCATTCCTTTCAAAGAAGACGCGTTGAATTATCTGGATGAAGTTCCCGAGGACTTGGACCGGTTAATCGGAGCCGTCAACACCGTCGTGAATAAAGACGGGCAGCTTTTTGGGTATAACACGGATGGTCCGGGTTTTATTCTGGCTTTGCATGAAGAGCTCTCGTTTAGGGTTGAAGGAAAAGACGTGCTGGTCATTGGTGCGGGAGGTGCGGCGCGGGCGGTGGTGTTTGCGCTGGCAAAGGCAGGTGCTGAGCGTATTTTTATTTTAAACCGCACGCGTGAGCGCGGTGAAGGCCTTGCGGAATACACCGGCGGTCATTTTCCTGAGACCGATATCGCCTATTTAGAATCCATCCAAGATTTACCTCCAAAAAAATTAGATTTGGTGGTGAACACCACTTCTTGCGGCATGAAAGGAAATACAGACCTTCCTTTGGATTGGACGCTTATTCAAAAACCAAAGGCGGCCTACGATTTGGTTTATTCACCTGCTCAAACGCCTTGGCTCAAAGAGGCTGGAAAACTTGGGATTCCGCATGCGAATGGATTAGGAATGTTAGTTAATCAAGCGGCCATCGCGTTCGGTTTGTGGACGGATAAAAAAGAAGGGGTTCGCGGGATTATGAAGGAGGCTTTAAGCCATTGGAAAACATAGCTGCGCTTATTTTGGGTTGCCTGGTCGGCAGTTTTTTAAATGTATGTATTTTGCGACTGCCTAAAGAAGAGTCAATTGTATTCCCGGGCTCTCATTGCACCAAATGCAACAAGCCCATTGCCTGGTATGACAATATTCCGGTGGTGAGTTATGTGATGCTTGGAGCCAAATGCCGTCATTGCAAAACAACGATTTCGATTCAGTATCCGTTGATTGAAATATTGACGGGCGTGTTGTTTGTTTCTTTTTATCATTTTTTTGGTGCGACGCCGAAAGGGGTTTTGTATCTTTATTTGGCGCTCGGGCTTTTGGTTCAAAGTGTCATCGATTATCGTTATAAGATTATTCCGGACTCCATCACATTGCCTGCGATTGTGATCGGTTTGATGGCTTCGGCCTTGTTTCCGGAAATTCATGGGCAAGCCGCACATCTGTCGGGTTTTTGGGCGTCTTTGCGCGGCGTGCTTGTGGGCGGCGGTTTTTTGTATGTGGTGGGCTCGCTCGGTGAATGGATTTTGAAAAAAGAAGCCATGGGCGGCGGGGATGTGAAGCTTTTGGCGGCGGTGGGTGCTGTGACCGGCTGGCATGGCGTGTTGTGGACGATTTTTGTGGGTTCTTTGGCCGGAGCGATTGTGGGAATTTATTTGCGCATTCGTCAGGGGGAGGAAATGATTCCCTTCGGCCCTTTTTTGGCTCTCGGTGCTTTTTTATATTTGTTTATCGGACCGCAGGCAATGGATTGGTATTTTGGGTGGTTGAGAGGAATATAGGAGGTTTTTGATGCTTCGATTTTTAACAAGCGGGGAATCGCATGGGAAGTGCCTGATCGCTATTCTTGAAGGGATGGTAGCGGGTTTAACGGTTAAAGAAGAGGAAGTGAACGCGGATTTGTCACGCCGGCAGGAAGGTTATGGCCGAGGCGGACGCATGACCCTGGAAACAGACAAAGTTGAAATTTTATCGGGCGTCCGAAGTCAAAAATCAATCGGCGGCCCTATCGCGCTTTTGGTTCCCAATAAAGATTTTAAAATCAATGAACTTCCCGTTGTGAAGCGTCCCAGACCGGGCCATGCGGATTTAGTCGGCGTTTTAAAGTATGGCCGCTCGGACGCAAGAGACATTTTGGAGCGAGCCAGCGCTCGTGAAACAACGGCTCGTGTGGCGGTTGGCGGCGTTTGCCGGGCTTTCTTAAAAGAGTTTGGAGTGGAACTTGTGAGCCATGTGGTTTCGATAGGCGGCGTGGAAGCAAATACAGAAGGATTGAGTTTCGAAAAGATTAAAAAACTGGCACTGCATTCTCCGATGCATTGCGCGGATAAGGCCGTGGAAAAAAAGATGATGGCGCGGGTGGATGAAGCGCGTAAGAAAAAAGACACCATCGGCGGGATTTTTGAAGTGGTGGTTACCGGAGTTCCGGTGGGGCTTGGCAGTTTTGTTCATTATGATCGGCGTCTTTCTGCGAAACTGTGCGCGGCGTTAATGTCCATTCAGGCTGTCAAAGGCGTTGAAATAGGTATGGGTTTTGGCGTGTCCAAAGCTTTGGGCTGCGAAGTGCATGACGAGATATTTCATGACAAGAAAAAAGGTTTTTATAGGAAGCAAAATCATGCCGGGGGATTTGAAGGCGGCGTGACCAACGGTGAAGATTTGGTTTTGCGCGCGGCAACCAAGCCTTACGCCACGTTGATGAGTCCGATGCAGTCCGTGAACATTGAAACCAAATCCAAAGAAGCGGCCACGATTGAGCGTTCCGATGTCACCGCGGTGCCAGCTTGCGGTGTGGTGGGTGAAGCCATGGTTGCTTTTGAGTTGGCCGCCGCTTTCCTGGAAAAATTTGGCGGGGACAGTTTAGGCGAAACTAAACGCAATTATGACGGGTATTTGAAACAAATACGAGATTATTAAGAGAATGACGGATAAAAATATCGTGCTGATCGGTTTTATGGGCACGGGAAAATCCACTGTGGGGAAAATATTGGCAAGAAAAATGGATAGACCGCTTTGGGACATTGACCAAGCCATCGAGGATCAGCAAAAAAAACGAATTTCGGAGATTTTTGAAAACGAGGGTGAAACTTATTTCCGGAATCTGGAAAAACAAATGATTTTAGACGTCTCCTCTCATCGCGGGCAGGTGATTACTACCGGCGGT
>JAHFFM010000211.1 GCA_023247935.1 Candidatus Omnitrophota bacterium
AGTGGAATAAGGGGTTGTCACGCCATAATTCTGGCTCAATGACCGGATTTCGCCTAAAAGCTGCGGATTCTGGCTTTGTGTGGTCAATTCGCTGATAAGGTGGTAAACCTTATTAAATGCGTAACCCTTCATGATTTCAGGACCGCCTTTTTCCGCGTCATTTAAACTGCGGCTGAAAACAAGCTCCTTGGTTTGGCCGTCCACGTCGCCTAAAAGCTGCATGGAAATATCATTTTCATTCACATATTTGCCGTACAGCGTAAATTCCGCGTTGCGGTAAAAATCAGGCAACGTTTTCGGAAACACTTCATCCGGAGCCACGCCATTTAATTGATAACGCAAATCAAGAAAAATAGGATCTTTGATTTTAGAGTAGAAATCAGCGAGACCTTTTTGAATCTGCCCTCTTTCTTTTACAAACTGCGACCAGGCGCGGTTTTGATAAGAAATAAAATCCAGAAGGTAGCGGTTTACTTTCGCGCCGCCGCTATAAGCAAAAATAGGCCGGACACGACTGTTTAATCTTGTGATGGATCCGATAAGTTCGCGCGAATTTACAATGCCATGAGTCGGGCGGCCGTCAGAAATCAAAATCACATTGGAAGGCTTTCGGGGCAACTCGCCTTTAATGATGTTTTCCATCGCCGTATAAACGTCCGTGGTGCGGTTTGATTTGAGCTCGGAGACAAACCTCTCCGCCTCTTCAATCGTTTGCGGGTCGGCCGACACGGAAGCCGGACGAAAAAGAATCGCCTTGTCCTGAAACGCGACAATGTTGAACAAATCGTCTTTGTTTAAATTTTTTAAACAATTTCCGATACCTTTTTTAAATTCATCCAGTCTTTCGGGGGAAATACTCAAAGAGCAGTCGATAGCAAAAATAATTTCCTTTGGCATCACATGCAATGTCTTAATATCTTTGCGGGTGAAAATTTTTATCATGAAATATTTTTGAGAATCTTTCGGATCCTGATAAGTGGTGACGCGTATGTCTAAAAAATCATCCAGGGATTCGTACTTCGTCACATCTCCCTTTTCCGCAATTCCTCCGCCCTGGTCGTACGTTGAATTGCCATAAGTGCCTTCGATAGGGGTAAATCCCGGCATTCCCTCTTCAGGATCCAAATTAATATTCCCCTCCCCGCCCATCCCTATTACATCCAACGGTTTTTCGAGCGATTGAACAAGATTTCCGGCGCTCGTTTTATGCCGCTGAACCATTTTTAAAATATCCGAAGCGCCGGAGGGAGTTTTCTTCTGCACCTGAACGTCATCCTGCAAATGCTCGCTTTCCATATGGGTCAATAAAGACTGTATTTCGGGTTTCTTATCCTGATCCGCCTCGCCAAGTTCCATTATCTTGGGCATCAGCTGCGCGTCTTGTTTCTTGGATTCAAATTCAGGGGAAACTAGTTCATCTATAGGCACGTCTTTGGGCGCGCTGGCGAATCCTTTGAGGGCGTCGCGAATAAAACGACGGGAATTCGATGTGGAGTCAGGATTTGTGGCCGGTGAAGTATACTTCAAAAGAAGCGGCCGCGTGTCCACGGACTTCACGTTAAAATGCAGCATTTCCTCGACCGGCGCGGCAAAGGGCTCTGAGATGCGTAAAAACATGGCCCCCAAAATCAACGCCACGTGAAAAAACACGGAAAAGAAAACGGACAAAAACCTGGGGCGACGGTAAACTGGGGTCAACGAACGTTCCTTGCTTTCGCGCTCCATTCACTGTCCGGATACTTGCTCTTTAATTCCGCGAATGCTTTTTGGGCGTCTTCTTTTTTACCAATAGCCAAAAAACATTCTCCGGCCTTATAAAGCGCAGGCGGTGTGAATTTCGCGTCGTCATAAAGAATGGCGACAAGCATAAAAGCTTTGGCGGCCTCTTCCCACTGTTTCGTTTTTAAAAATAAATTCGCCAGCTCAAATCTGGCCCTCATTGCGATCTTAATCTCATGGTCATACTTCAAAGCTTCCCCGAAACTTCTCGAAGCCTCCTCGTCTTTATTCTGGGCCGTGAAGGCGATTCCTTGGCCTAATAAAGCATGAGGAACAAAATTTCCCTCAGGGTTAGCCTGAATGGATTGAGCATAATAATCCGCGGCTTTGGCATAATCTTTCATGCCCAAGGCACTTTCACCTCTGAAAAATAGTATTTCATGATTCAAATCGCGGTCCGGAAAGCGTCCCTGCAAAGCCTCCAGAATATGCCCCAGCCTTTCATAGGAGCTTTGATCCAGCAAATACTGAATCATCCAAAATACGCCGTCCGTATCCAATTCCACGTCTCGCCGGTTAAAAACAAGGTCCTCGTAATGAGCCAGCGCCCTGTCAAAATTATTCTGCTGCAAATACAGATAACCTAAATGCGCCATCGCCGCCTTAGAGGCTGAATGCTCGGGATGCAGCTGGGCGAGCTTTTCGTAAAGCACGATGGATTCATCGATTTTATGCGCATTTTCGAGGCTGGCGGCGGCGCCATATAAGGCATCTGCCACCAGTTTTGAATCCGGAAAATTCTGCTCAACCTTTTGAAACGCCACGGCGGCATGACCAAATCGCTTGAGACCTGCAGCGGCAACGCCAAGCTTGTAATACGCAATGTCTAATTTCGGACTATTTGGGCGCTGGCTGATAAAATTCTCGGCATTTTGGAAAGCGTCCTGGAATTTTTCGGCGTCCAGGTCGATTTGCACGATTTGAAGAAGCGCCAAATCTGCATTCGCATCCAAGTTGTACTTTTGGGCGAATTCGACTAAATCTTGTTTGGCTTCCGCGGTTCTTCCTGCCTTCATTCTAACCAGCGCCATGCGGTACAAAGCGTCTTTCGCGTATTCGGAGCCGGGATGACCTTCGATTAATTGCTTATAAACGGTAATGGCGTCATCTGTTTTTCCGATCTCGGTGAGAAGCTGCGCCCTTTCAAAGAGCGCTCTGTCCGCGCTCTTTGGTGTCTCAATAAATACTTTTTCAAGCTCTTTGAGAGAAGTTTCCTTGTCTCCCTTTTCGGATAACACGGAAATCCTTTTGAACTGCGATTTTTCCTTTAAAGTATCCTGCGCGTGATTATCAGAAATAACCTCGTCTAAATTTTCAAGCGCTTCTTCATATTTTTTCTGACTGGCCAAAAAACTTCCCATTAAGAATGTGATTTCAGCTCTCTGCTCGCTGGATTCAATGAAAGGCCGGTTTTCAGAATAACGACGCTGGGCGGCCGTCAAATTCGACGTATGATAATCGCAGTAAAAAAGCCCCAGTAAGGCTTTTCCTTTCAAATCATCTTCCTGGCCGTAAGAAGGCCCTTCAAATACACGCTGATAAAAAGAAGAGGCGGCGCTGAAATCTTTGCGGATGAAATAAATTTCCGCGACTTTGAATTTGGACTGCCTGGATAATTCTGCGGGATTTTCATTCGAAGCGGCGGCAAGATAACCGGTAAGCGCGTGCTCATAATCTTTGGTCTTTATATAAGAGTCGCCAATCGCAATGCCCGCGTAAGAAACGTACTCATTCTG